>NZ_JAVRCE010000104.1:0-17021 GCF_034530915.1 Nostoc sp. DedQUE09 | reverse complement strand
CCCCTCCGCTCCTCTGCGGTCTTAATGATAAGTCTTTAACCGGACATGATATGAGAGCTTCTGTGAAGAGTATTTACAAAAACACCTTACTTTTTATCAGTTGATAAAAAGTAAGGAAAGAAAATTACAGCATATTTACAGTTAGGGAAATACACAAGCTAAGTCTGTTACCCAGAGAGAAAGCAGGTTTTATTCCTGTTAACGCAGCGGGGCGTAGCCCATTCTGAATTCTGCTGTATCAGATTTGATTTTTATCTTACTCCTCACTCTCTTTAATATAATCCCAGCCAGGATAGGATATTTTCCCACCAAGAATATCGCAGATTACCTACACTCAAGTTCATTTTGTTGCGAATATCTTGGATTTTCCAGTTGGTTAGTTTAGCTAGAGTTTGCGCCTCTTGTTCAAAACGCTTGGGCAAAGACCGCTTATATTCTCTACCAGCCTGACATTTTAGTTCCCCTTGGAACGGATGTTGCAAAACATAGCGTCCTTGGAAAGATTCACTATTGGCTGTTTGTTGAAATATCAAGTCTTCAGGGAATTTGTCGCGGGTATAGCGAACATGCAATCTAGAGATAAAGACGTTACTTCTAGGAGAGGGACGACGAAAACTAGGGGGTACTGGCACATTACTTGTAGAATTATCATCTAGCCAAAATACACCTGCTTGTTTGAGTTCCTCTGAAGTCAGGGGTTCAGCAGAACAAGGATCGCAACTACCCATATCCCAAGCGTATTCTAAAAAACCAACTTTCCTGTCTTCTTTGGTGTAGATAGTTTGAAACATGGATTTGTAGAATTCACCAAATTCATCTTTGACAAATAAGGGAATGTTTGCGTCGGAGGGAATTTTTACCGTCCGATAGTTGGTGATTTCTGCTTGTCCTTGGGGCGAGAGGATGTAGACAATTAAATCCTGCTCTGTCGTAGCATTGATCATGCCCAAACGAATTGGCAACATGAATTTAGGTGATTGGTAGGAAATTTGTAGTGGACGGAGGAACTGGTAGCCAGATTGCTCAAATTTATCCAAGTTGACTTTAGCAACAAAGAATTTCATAGAGGAGCGAATATAAGGCTGAAGTAACTGTTTCGCACCTCTGGGGATTTTGTAGCCATTGCGTTTAAGCCAAGTTTCCAGTCCACCAGATTCTTTCGCACTGAGGATCACAATGTCGTATTCACCAACGTTGAAACGTGCTTCGACCGTCACACCTAAACTAGCATCGCCCCTTGTATTCCCCGCTTCACTTCTCGCTGCTGCTGGGGCTGGTGCTGCTGATAACTCTCTTTCGTAAACTGGGGCACAAGGATCTGAGTCAAAATATTCTACCAATCGCGGCGCACTAAAAGCATCTAAGCGCTCGATAATCTTCGGTTCGGTGACGCGAACTTGTTCTTTTTGCAGCACCGTTGGCACTGGTACTACCATTGCAAAATCTTTGACTTCGCCTTGAAAATCGTTTGCCATTGTCATGATAGTGCGATCGCCATCCCGCGCGATCACTACCTGAGAAGCTTTGTTATACAGTTTTGTATCAGCTTTGGCTACATAAAATCCACAAAAAGCCCAAGCTGCGGGTGTAAAGCACAAAACAGCTACAATTGCTAACAATAATGGTGTTAAAAGTCGAAAAAACTTCATTTTATACCTCTATTTTTTTAGTGCTGAGTGCTGAGTGCTGAGTTAGGAGTTAGGAGTTAGGAGTTCTACTTGTAAAGCGATCGCCACAAACAATCCCATTAAGAGTGCTGAGTTAAGAGTTGGGAGTTAGGAGTTAGGAGTTCTACTTGTAAAGCGATCGCCACAAACAATCCCATTAAGAGTGCTGAGTTAAGAGTTGGGAGTTAGGAGTTAGGAGTTCTACTTGTAAAGCGATCGCCACAAACAATCCCACTCAGAGTGCTGAGTTAGGAGTTAGGAGTTAGGAGTTCTATCACTGCTTCCTCATCTTTCTCTTGCCAAGCAAACCTTGGCGCTAACCAGAAAACATCTAGCAAGATGCTCAACGGTGCAAGGGCAAACAGCGCCCAGAAAACTGCTGTGGAAACAAAGAAATAATTTCGCAGGATAAAAGTTAATCCAGCGATGCAAACTGCCCAAACTACACGCCCAATTCGGGAATTGGGAATTGATCGCGGATCTGTAATCATAAATAGGGCGAACAGCAGCAAAGATCCACTCATCAATCGATGCCAGTAAACATCCCAAGTCCAACCCAGCCAGAAATTGCGAATGGCTTCCAGCAAAGAGTAGGAACCCAAAAAAGCTGCTGTGGTGTCCCAGCGACCAATGCGCTGCAAAATCATGCCGCCAGTACCGAGAAATAATAGCCCATACCACCACTCTTCGCCCCATTGTCCTGGCGAAACCCAAGCATCGGGAGTGAGAATCAAGGCAGATATGATGCCAAAATTGGCGGGATTGAAGAAATGCTTATCGCCAACTTGGAAGATAAATTTGCTGGCGATCGCCAGAACTGCGGCTATTGCCATTGTCGTCCAGTGGTCAGCCCGTAACAGTAAACTGAGTCCCAATGATGTAATTAAAGCACTGCGAAGATTTGGCATTTGTTTTTTGTCATTTGTCATTTGTCCTACCCTGCGGGAAGCCGCTAGGGCGTCTATGTTGTTTGCTAATGACCAATGACCAGTGACTAATGACAATATCCATTGAGTTACAAGACAAGTGGCGATCGCTACCCCAATTAATTCTGGTCGTAGCGTCCAATCTCGTGTACCAATTCCCAAGACTAGGAACAAGCTCAAAAATAAAATCTGATAATCTCGTATATCTTTTGGTAACATCAACCCTTAATTCAGGGATTCCCCGTAGATTTCTCATCAATTTAGACGAGTGCTAGGAAAAATAGCATTACTGTTACAGATTTTGTTACAAAATAAAGCATTGACAGACCAAAGCGATCGCTGTGATGTTTGAACCTCAAGATAACCAAAAAAGATAGAGATGCGATCGCATCTCTACCTTTTTTAAGTTAATTAACCGAAGTATGAAGATATGGAATAAAAGAAAAAGATTTACACCAGCACAACGTCCAGATTAACTGAGAAGAAAGAAGGCTTGTTCTCAATGGTAGCGAATTGCTCCCCTGCGAAGAATAAGTTACCATTAGTGCTGTTGTAGCTGAACTGGTTGTTAGAGCTAGCACCAAATCCAGACTTGGAAATCTGGATTTTGTCACCCTCTCTCCACTCGAAGTCTTTGATGATATCGATACCTTCAAATTTACTATTGAAGACAAACTTATCTGCGCCAGCACCACCTGTGAGTACGTCAGTGCCAAAGCCACCAACGAGAGTGTCACTACCTGCTCCACCGCTGAGAACATTATTGGCGCTACTACCAACAATCGTATCGTTGCCAGATGTACCAATTAAATTCTCAATGCTGACTAAAGTATCGGTGAGAGTAGAATTTCCCGGAAACCTAACTACACCAGTGGAGAGATTGGCATCAATAGGGCCGGAGAAGAAAGCATAAGATGTGGTATCAGTTCCAGTACCACCATTAATGGTGTCAAAGCCAAAGCCACCATCGATGAAGTCATTACCTGCTCCACCGCTGAGAACATTATTGGCATCATTACCGACAATCGTATCGTTGCCAACTGTACCAATTAAATTCTCAATGCTGACTAAAGTATCGGTGAGAGTAGAATTTCCCGGAAACCTAACTACACCAGTGGAGAGATTGGCATCAATAGGGCCGGAGAAGAAAGCATAAGATGTGGTATCAGTTCCAGTACCACCATTAATGGTGTCAAAGCCAAAGCCACCATCGATGAAGTCATTACCTGCTCCACCGCTGAGAACATTATTGGCATCATTACCGACAATCGTATCGTTGCCAACTGTACCAATTAAATTCTCAATGCTGACTAAAGTATCGGTGAGAGTAGAATTTCCCGGAAACCTAACTACACCAGTGGAGAGATTGGCATCAATAGGGCCGGAGAAGAAAGCATAAGATGTGGTATCAGTTCCAGTACCACCATTAATGGTGTCAAAGCCAAAGCCACCATCGATGAAGTCATTACCTGCTCCACCGCTGAGAACATTATTGGCATCATTACCGACAATCGTATCGTTGCCAACTGTACCAATTAAATTCTCAATGCTGACTAAAGTATCGGTGAGAGTAGAATTTCCCGGAAACCTAACTACACCAGTGGAGAGATTGGCATCAATAGGGCCGGAGAAGAAAGCATAAGATGTGGTATCAGTTCCAGTACCACCATTAATGGTGTCAAAGCCAAAGCCACCATCTAGGAAGTCATCGCCTGCTCCACCAAACAGTTTGTCATCACCATCCAAGCCTAGGAGGGTATCGTTGTCACTACTGCCGAAGATAACATCATTACCATTAGTTCCGGAAACATTAATTGCCATGAGAGTTTATCCTTGATCGAGATTAATTGTTAATATTAGGACTTACAGTTTTACAAAAAGACAATTATGTGAATAAGGCTGTAATTTTTTTCTCCCCTACTTTTATGACTGCGATATTTCCTGTTGATCTGACAACTAAAAAAATAAGTTGAGTCAGCTAGGCAGGAATAGATCATGAGTGGAAACTATATTTCCAACTTGGAAATAGGAACAAGGGGAAACCTACTAAAATTAGAAGGAGTGCTAATTCATATAACTGTCCATTTGTACGGCGTGTAAGTTCTAGGTATAGAACTCTTAAGTGTGCGAATCACGCTTAACAGTCCCATATTAAGTAATCAGTTTAGTTAGGCAAGATTACGGAAAAAAGAAAAAATTTTATGCAGCTAGCTCCCCTCTTCCCAATTTTCTACCGTATTCTCCAGCCAAGTTTTCCCAACTGCCTTTGGGCTGGAAATCCTGGTTCTAAAACGATCGCACTCACATTCGATGATGGGCCCCACCCGCAATACACACCCGAAGTCTTGGCAATGTTAGACCGTTACAAGATTACAGCGAGTTTTTTTTGGTTGGGTGTTTGCGTCAACCGTTCACCAGCCATTGCTAAAGCCATCAGCGATCGCGGACACTGGATCGGATTGCATGGCTACGATCATCGCTCTTTTCCCATGCTTTCCCCAAATGACCTAAAGGACAGTTTAGAAAAAACCCAAGTTGCCATTTACAATGCCTGCAACCTGCAACCTCAACAAGTGCGAGATGTTCGCCCCCCCAATGGTTTATTTACACCTGCTACTTTAAATTTTTTTTCTCAGTGGAATTACCGCCCAGTAATGTGGAGTGTTGTACCCGAAGACTGGGTGCGCCCAGGTGTCACCACCGTGGTACAGCGAATTATGCAGCAGGTCAAAAATGGTTCAATAATTGTTTTGCATGATGGTGCTTGCGGTGGACAAGATGTTGCTGCCACAATTCAAATTCTCATTCCGCAACTGCTACAACAGGGTTATGAGTTTGTAACTGTTGATACTCTGTGGCAGCAAGTTAAGAAAAACCATTGATTGTTAAACATTTCAAAAATAGGTGAAGTTAATAATTTGTTTTAAATCAGGCTTTCCCATAAATTATGTTAGAGCAGTTTTCGATTATTGACGTTCCCCTAGATGCCCTTGGCGAGTATTACGAATTACAAATTGCTATTATTATCTCAACAATTTGCTTTCCACGAAGTTGGAGAGCAAATAAAAACAATTTGAGTATTGGGAATTTGAAGGGGGTTTCAGAGTGGCTGATGATGAACGCATAGTCAATACACAACAGATTTATCCAAAGGATTTTTCCTGGGGATTATGGCCTGTTGTGCCACTCTACCCCTATGGTAGGCGGCAGACAATTCGTCAAGAAGTGCTTAAGGACACAATCTGGAATTTTGACCAGATTCAAGGCATTTTCTACGTTGTTGTCCCGATTCGCATGACTGTTGTGAAGTTGGAAACCGGGGGTCTTCTCGTCTATGCGCCTGTTGCACCAACCCCAGAGTGCATCAAACTTGTGAATGAGTTGGTGGTCAAATATGGCAGCATTAAATATATCATTCTGCCAACTATCTCTGGTATAGAACACAAAGTTTTTGTTGGTCCCTTCGCCAGATACTTTCCGACTGCACAAGTGTTTGTGGCTCCCCATCAGTGGAGTTTCCCGCTAAATCTCCCCCTTAGCTGGCTTGGCTTACCCCCAAAACGAACTCAAGTACTTCCAGAAGATAGTAGCAAAACTCCCTTTGCTGACGAGTTTGATTATGCAATGCTGGGCCCCATCGGGCTTGGCCCTGGAAGGTTTGCGGAAGTTGCTTTTTTCCACAAGCGATCGCATACTCTTTTAGTAACAGATTCTGTGCTTTCTATCCCAGAAGATCCACCTGCGATCGTTCTTTTAGATCCATATCCTTTACTATTTCATGCCAAGGATCGTGCTTCTGATCTTGTTGCAGATATTCAGGTCAATCGCCGTAAGGGTTGGCAGCGTATCTGTCTGTTTGCTTTGTATTTTCAACCACAGGCATTAGATATACGCCGATGGAGTCAGGTATTACAAGATTCCTTGAAAGCTCCAGAACGCTCAAGGAAAGCTTATTTTGGATTGTATCCCTTTAAATGGCAGTCAGATTGGCAGCGATCGTTTGATGCCCTGCAAGGGAATGGGCGTTTGTTTGTCGCACCAATTTTACAGACGCTGATTCTCAACCGCGCACCCAAGGAAACTATTGACTGGGCTGATAAAGTTGCAAGTTGGGACTTCGAGTGGATAATTCCCTGCCACTTTGATTCACCAATTAAAGCTAAACCGCATCAGTTTCGCCAAGCTTTCTCTTTTTTGGAAAAGCAGCCTGCTTTCAGTGGAGGTTTGTTCAGCAGTAGCAGCTATCCTTTACCAGAGGAAGATTTTAAAACACTTAGGGAAATCGATGCAGGTTTAAATAAGTTTGGCATTGTGCCAGCAGCTAAGGAGAAAGTGTAGGAGAAACGATATAGCACAATACAGTTCAGAATGAGCAACAAAACCCCGATCTAGAGACGCAATTTATCGCGTCTTGAAAGACCAATTATCCTTAACTGAACGTGAGTTCGATGAACCTCTCCCGGACAACCTCCCTCTCCCACGGGGAAAGGGAGGAGCAACGAGAAATTAGGGTTTTGGCTCCCCTCTGGGTGTCCGAGAGGGGTTGGGGGAGAGGTCAAAAAAGGGCTTGTCGAACTCACGTTAACTGAATCATATTGCAATACAGCGTTCTCCTTTGGATGCAGGTAACACAGCTAGCTGTGCTACCAAAGCTATATATCTGTATCAGGTGTTTCGTAGAATGGTATTGCTGGAAATATGATTAGCCACCGATATTTGTTATACGGTCAATCAAAGGGGGTGCGCTTTAAAGGTCACCTTGTGCCAGTGGCATTTTCGAGGTACCATGCAGTCGTGGATCGGGCACAGGAGGTTGCGGTTCTGGGCCTAGTGGTTGGGGATTTTCCACATACTCAAATTCGCCTTTGCCATCCATTGAGGGGCCTTTTGCCCAACGACCTTCGGCGCTTTCTGTGCCTTCTGAGTGATTCCAGAACTGATAAGAAAACTCGCGTTTCTCCAATTCCAACGGGAAGGAACTGGGAACCGGAGTGGTTTCTAATCCAGAACTTTCTAAATCTTCAATGGTTGCTAGCCACAAGTTTTGATGCATCGTATCACGAGCGATCATAAAGCTCAAGGTATCTTTCACCCCTGGATCGTCCGTCATTTCATACAGTCGCACTGCTTGTAAACGTCCCTGACTTTCAGCGTGGAGATTAGACCGGAAATCTGCCAACAAGTTGCCACTAGAGACAATAAAACGACCATTCCAAGGATAGCCGACGCTATCAGATGGTGTTGCACCTAAACCAGAGACAATGGCGTGTTGGGGGTTCATCGCCGCCGCCATAATTACATCCCGTGGGTTACTACCGCCCATGACAGCACCCACAACCGCATCTTTGACACTTTCTTCTTGCATTTTGAGCGGCGCTTTATCTAGAAGATGGGCAATCATCGTTGCCAGCATCTCAATGTGACCGATTTCCTCAGTCCCAACATCTAGCAGCATATCCCGGTACTTGGCAGGGCCTCGACAGTTCCAGCCCTGAAACAGATACTGCATCATCACGGTCATTTCACCAAAAGTACCGCCGATGAGTTCTTGAATTTTCATTGCATAAACCGCATCTGGTTTTTCTGGCGGCTTAAAATACTGGAGTTTCTTATTGTGATAAAACATTTGAATTCCTCTGTTAATTGCAGATGCTGACACAAAATCAAACAGTTGCCAAACTTTTATCCGATTTTGTGTAGCCTCTCCTTATCTAGGAAACTAGTCAAATGTTTTATCTTCATCAGCCTCTAGTCGGATAAAAAAAATACTTTTAAATAAGTATTTCGACTAGTGTTTCTTATTTATAGTTCTGTCTAGGAATGGATTTCAGAAAGCTCTACTTTGGTTCGAGAAAGGTATAAGGGACTTGTAAAAAATAAATTAGGGACTTCCAAATAAAAAAACCTCCCAAACTTTCTTGTGGGATGGGTGTCCCCACCCGTTCCAGATTTAGGGCGGGCAAGATGCCTACCCCAGAAAATGGATAATTTATTTCTTGGAAGTCCCTTATCCGAAGTTATGTCATGTCCGCCTAATTAGTTATGATTTCCACAGTCATTGCACCCCACACGCCAGATGCTCCACTTGGGGAGACCCCAAGACCGCACTGGCTCCCCTTAATCCCCTCCCCGCTCTTCCGGAGGGGAGACGAAGCGTAGCTTTGCCGGGGTGGGGTTCTTCGGGTTTAGTAAGTAATCAAGCGAACATGATATTATTTGTAGATTTGTAGGGGCGCAAGGTCTTGCGCCCCTACCTACCCTGCGGGACGCTCCGCGTTCGCGTAAGCGTTCCGCAGAGATGGGATGTTTTTTTTATTGGAAGTCCCTTCTCTAACGTTTAATCCCCTTAAACCGTTCTTGCGCGGCTTGAAATGCTTCTTGCATCACCAATTGAATTTTTTGGGGATCGGGTTTCTTACCTCCCATTAAATCACCAAAGTAAACGCAGGCTGCTTCTCCTAGTGCCCAGGTATAGGCGGCTGCCCAAGAGGCTGCGATCGCACTACCAATACCTGGTATAAATTTAATTAACTCTCGGGCAATTGCCTGTGCTAAAAAACCACCTGCGATCGCACTCACAACTCCTCCTGCTTGAGATGGGGTAAGTGTCTGCCCATATAATTTACCCAACAGACCCACCATTGATACTTGCAAGGCAGTGAGTACGGGCATTGTGGTAAATGGCAAAGGTACAGCAGCAAGAGTTGCAGACATAATCGCAAATGGCAAAATATAACGGCGTGCAGCATCTCGGTAAAGGTTGCCAATTTGCTTCCCAACTTCTTCTCGATCTAATAGCTGATAAATCGCTTGGGCTTCTGCTTGTGGGAGTAGTTCTGCTAAGGAATCTCGCAGTGCTTCTAAGCCATAAAATACCGGAGTATAGCCATCTTCTTCTAAGGTAAAGTCAATCATGACAGAGCGATCGCTTATTCCTGCGAAGGCTTGTTGCATTGCCGCAAATGCGCGGTTGACTTCCTGATAATCTGGCGGATAGGTAGGATGATCGATAGTATTGCCAGGATAAACTTCGTGCAAGCAGGTAACTACCAGCAGACAAGGAATATCTGGATACTTCTGGCGCAACTGTTGAGCAATTTGTCGTAGGGTGTCAGTTGCAAAATCATTAATTTTAACCGTCAAAAGCAGGATTCTGGCGGAACGAGTTTCCTGTTGTAAATCGCCAACTAATTCCTGAATAATTGTTTGAGTATCTTGTTTGACATCACCCAGCCCCACCGTATCAGTAAAAATCAGTAATGGCACCTCATTTGAAGGATAGGCATAGCGTTGGGTGTGTTGTGTGTGTGGGCGAAATCCCTGACCGACAATTTCAGCAGAAACTCCTGTCAATCCTCTGACAATAGAACTTTTCCCGGCTTGAGGTTTACCAATTAAAAGGGCTTCTGTGGTTGGCAGTTCGGCTCGGATTTTCTCTAAAATCTCTGCAACCTGAGTTTCGCTCACACTAAACCATTCCACAACTGTATGTGCCACCTGTTCTACGGGTAGGAGTTGGGTTAGACGTGTTGTTGTTTTGTTCCACACACCAGCAATCTGATTTGTCCAGGAATTATCGACCGACTTGGTAATCGTTTTGTCGGTCGGTTCGCTCAATTGCTGAGAATCATGTTGCTCAGTCATTTCTATCTAAACGTAGAAAACCCTTTTACTCATCTTATAGCGATTCTCAAAAGGATAACTAGTACCGTTAGTAGTGTATCAACTTGGGGAATTGCCTTTTGGAGGTAGCATTGTCTCACACTCCTAGACGAATTTTCCTAGAAAAATCGACTGGTAATGCCATTGCATCGACTTGCAATGCTATTGCATCAACTGGTAATGCCATTGCATCGACTTGTAATGCTATTGTTTCAGCAATGCTTGTGGTAAATCCTTACCTGGGCTAATGAAGAATTACATCAAGGGGTCTGAAACTAATTATTTTTGTGAATCCACACGCTGATAAATTTGTAAAGTGCTTAATATCTAGATAGTCCTCAATAGTTGAATAAGTGATGTTTGCAAGCCAATTAAAGGGGAAATTGGTGACTCAAAAGCGTGAATAAACTATGCCGATAGTTGAAGCTTTCGGCAAATTATTTGTTTGTGCCCTCAAACAGCACTCACCTGATTATTGACAACTGAAGTTACTCCAAAAACCGATTCAGGTAGGAAAAAGTTATGGCAAATATCATTGGAACCGAAGGTAACGATACCTTACAAGGCATTTCCGATTACGAGTTCGACACCCTAACTGGTGGAGGTGGCAAGGATATATTTGTTTACGACGTTAACAACGGAACTAAAGAGCCAGATACAATCACTGATTTTGGTGGCATCGGTAAAGGTACAAATCCCTCAGTAGCAGTTATTGCTGAAGTTGATACCATCAAATTCGTTGGTAATGGGTTGACTGCACGAAATCTGGTACTCACCCAGAATGGCACAAACTTGGAAATCGGCTTTGAAGGGATAGGAAACTATAATAATGCATCTGGTAAATTTGAAGAGATAACTAAAGTTATCCTGCAAAACTTTGCCTTGGAAAATCTAGATAACCTCACCAAATCTACTGGAGCCACTGTAAACTCAGGCAATATTCTATTTGATGGGCAAAGCAGTATTCAAGACAGCTTTGATGTCTTCAATGCTAACTCTACCCAAAGCAGTGTCTTTAGAAAGAACACAGTCACCTTCCTCAACGACCTCGACAACAATGTTAACGGCTTTGACAACTCAGATGATGTTATCAACGGTCAGGGAGGTGACGACATCATCAACGGCTTAAGTGGTAACGACTTGCTGCGGGGTGGTACTGGCAACGATACTCTCATTGGTGGTGTCGGCAATGATATTCTTGTTGCTGGTACGAGGAGTGACTTCAATGTTGACAATTCAGAAGGGGATAACCTGCTCGATGGAGGCGATGGCAATGATACTCTCTTAGCCTCTGGCTACCAGTATGACCTTCTATACTACGTAAAAGACAACGACCTCCGGTCTAAAGGGAATAACACCCTCAATGGTGGTGCTGGGAACGATTACTTGAGTGCTAGCGGTTCAACAGGCGATAATCTCCTTATTGGTGGCGATCGCAATGATTCTCTCTCCATCTCTGGCTATTCCAGCTCAAGTAACCGCGACGACTACTTCAACTCAGTTTCCTTAGGCAATAACACCCTCAACGGTGGCGGTGGTGACGATACCTTGAGTGCTAGCGGTTCAACAGGCGATAACCTCCTTATTGGTGGCAATGGCAATGATTCTCTCTCCATCTCTGACGACAAACATAAGTACTCGTTTGAAAGCTACTCCTACAACACCTACTCTCGCTCCTTAGGCAATAACACGCTCAACGGTGGTGCTGGTGATGATACCTTAAGTGCTAGTGGTTCAGAAGGCAATAACCTGCTTTTTGGAGGAGATGGCAATGATTCTGTCTCCATCTCTGGCGATTTGAAAATATTTAGCAGCTATTATGGTGGCTCTAACACCGAGTCTCGCTCTTTTGGCAATAACACACTCAACGGTGGTGCAGGTAACGATAACTTGAGTGCTAGTGGTTCAACAGGCGATAATTTACTCTCTGGTGGCGATGGTAATGATACTCTCTCCGTCTCTGGCTACTACAGCGAAAAGATAAAAGACGGAAACGAGGATTTTTACCAGCTTCCCAGTGACTCTAATTCCACAAACAACTCTCGCTCTTCTGGCAATAATACGCTCAATGGTGGCGCTGGCGATGATAGCTTGAGCGCTAGTGGTTCAACAGACGATAATTTACTCTCTGGTGGCGATGGCAATGATTCTCTTTCCATCTCTGGCTATGATGATTCTAGCTCCTACTCTGAGTATGCCAACGACCAGCTCATCGAGACCTACTACAACGAGTACAACTCTCGCTCTTCTGGCAATAACACGCTCAACGGTGGTGCTGGTAACGATTCTTTGAATGTTGACTCTTCATTAGGCGATAATCTACTCGACGGTGGTGATGGCAATGATACCCTTACAGCGTCTGGAGCTTCTGGTAATAACATCCTCAAAGGTGGCAGTGGCAATGATATCCTTACAGGTGGCAAAGGTAATGATAGCCTTTATGGGGGAAGTGGTAGTGATACCTTTGTTTTCAGTAGTTTCAATGAAGGACTTGATACTATTTATGGCTTCAAAGCCACTAATGAAGTAATTCAGGTGTCGTCTGCTGGTTTTGGCGGCGGTTTATCAGCAGGTATAGTCTTAGCTGATCAATTTACACTTGGAACATCTGCAACCACTAGCACTGAAAGATTTATTTACAACTCCACTACAGGTGCATTGTTCTTTGACCAGGATGGCAGTACAAGCACATTTACTCAGATACAATTTGGTTTAGTTGCTGCTGGCTTGTCATTAACCAACAACAATTTTGTTGTTGTTTAACGATAATTAGGGTTCCATCGCTGGGTAGCAAGCAAGATCATAAATTTTAAAAATGCGAGTTGTTGTAAATAATGCAGGATTTTTTGACTAATGAATCAAATCAGCGATCGCTTTTACCAATACATCTGGATCTACTGGTTTAGAGATATGCATTTGAAATCCTGCGGCTAATGCTTGCTGCTGATTCATTTCCCCTGCATAAGCTGTCAGAGCGATCGCTGGTACGTTTCCTCCTTGTTCAGGGGATCGCGATCGCACTTCACGCATCAGCATATAACCGTCTGTTTTTGGCATTCCAATATCGCTAATTAAAACATCGGGTATCGACTCAGACAGTGCTTGTAGTGCTTCTTGTGCTGATGATACGGCGGTTACTTCTACACCGTAGTCTTGCAATATAAAGGTAACTAAATCGCGGATATCTGGTTCATCGTCCACTACCAAAACTTGAGTGTCCGCAAGCAGCGAGGATTCAGGCTCAGAATATGAAAACTCATTCTCTTCACCCCGAACCTGTTCGCTTCTAAGCAAAAGCGGTAACTCGACAGTGAAGCTTGCACCCAATCCTTCTCCAAGACTCTCGGCTTGAACATTTCCCCCATGCATTTCTACAACCTTACGCACGATCGCTAGTCCTAAACCTAGTCCACCAAATGTCCGTGTAGTTGTGCCATCAGCTTGGCGAAAGTAATCAAACACATAAGGCAAAAAGTCTAGGCTAATTCCCTTACCTGTATCACTGACTTGAATTTGAGCCTGATTACCAACTTCCATGAGTCGAATTTCTACCCGTCCGCCTGTTGGTGTAAATTTTACCGCATTAGAAAGCAAGTTCCACACAACTTGTTGCAGCCGATTGGGGTCGCCCATCACTTGTCCCAAATTGGCATCAAATACCGTCTGAATTTGAATTGACTTGGCTTGTGCTGCTAGTTTTACTGTTTCTAGTGCTGCTTCAACTACCATTACCAAACTGACAGGACAGATATTCAAGTTTAATTTTCCTTGGAGAATGCGCGACACATCCAACAAATCTTCAATTAGCTGGGTTTGTAACTTGGCGTTGCGTTCAATGGTTTCTAAGGCATGATGAGTAGTTTTTTCATCAAACTTGCGAGTCCGCAGCATTTTCGACCATCCCAGAATGGAGTTAAGTGGGGTTCGCAGTTCATGAGAGAGAACCGCCAGAAATTCATCTTTAATTTTGTTGGCGATTTCTGCTTGTTGTCGTGCTGTCCTTTCGCAGCCGAGTAGGCGATCGCATTCTTTTTCAGCCAATTTGCGCTCGGTTATGTCGAGTACAAAAGCAACACCGTTGTCTTGGGAGTCATTTAGCAAAGCTATCCCCAAAACAATTGGTACTCGCTTACCGTTGCGGTGAATATATTCTTTCTCGAAAATTCTGGAAACTCCAGTTGTTTGCACCTCCCAAAGGGCGCGATCGTCTAAATCCTGGTACTCAACAGGAGTAAGTTCTCTCCAATTAATTCTGCCTAAAGTAGCAAACTCATCACAAGTGTAGCCAGCTAGTTGAAGAAAGGCATCATTGGCATCAATGATGAAACCATCTACAGTCCAAAAAGCGACTCCAATCAGGTTAGATTCAAACAAACGCCGAAATCGTGCTTCACTTTCACGTAATGATTTCTCTGCCCGTTTGTGTTCGGTAATATCGCGAGAAACAGTAATTACGCCTTCAATACTTTGGTCAACATTCCGTAATGGTGTGAGAATATATTCATAATAATGTACGCCATCACGAGTAACATATTTACACTCATCTTTTAGCGGCTGCCCAGTTTTCATCACAGCTTGTCGTTGATTATCTACCTGCGTTATTAAGTCTGTGGGTAAATCCAGTTCTGGCAAAGTTTTGCCGATAATATCTTGGGGATTTAAACCTAGTACAGTCGCTGCATCATGACTAACATACTGATAGCAACCTTGGCGATTAAAGATATAAATATGATCGACTGAAGCGGTGAGGATGGCATTTAAAATATTTGCCTGTTCTTGGACTTGTGTTGTGAGTTCGCGAGTACTTTCTTTTGCCTGCTTACACACAGTAGTTTCCATACAAACGCCGATCATTCGCACCGCTTGCCCTTGACTATTATAGATAAATTTCCCCTTGGCAGAAATCCAATGTGTACTTTGGTCTGAGCGAACTATGCGAAATTCATCATTGTAGTCAGTCTTTTGTGTGAACGCGTGGGCGATCCCTTGCATTACAGATTGGCTATCTTCAGGATGAACGCACTTTTTAAACGTCTCATAAGGACTATCAGAACTACTTGGAAGTACACCAAAAAGTAGTTCATAATTTTCTGACCAGATGACTTTATTGGTAATAATATTCCAATCCCACAAGCCCATCTGGGATACATCTAGAGCTAGCCTCAGCCGTTCTTCACTCTCTCTGAGGACTACTTCTAACTGCTGTCGCTCTGCAATTTCTTGTTGGAGTTGCTCTATAATTTTTGCTACATCTGTTGGCTGATTGAGATGTACACATGTTTCCTTAACTTTAATATGGGGACTTTCTAGTTTTAGCGACAGTTTTATTTGTAGCTCTGTTAATTGTTCCTCAAGAACTGTTTGCCTTTGTTGATAAAATATCTCTGATTGCTCTAACTCAGCTACACGCTGCCGCAAAACAGCTAATTCATCATTAAGTTGAAAGTTAATTTTCTCAACATTTTGCATATCGTACACCGCTAATATTTAACAATATCGACTTTCAGAGTAGGTATTCCCTAGTACCGCAAGGCGTAATTAAAAATTAAAAATTAAAAATTATTATAAATAAATACACCGTAAGCGTTACATTAATGTGAATGGGTGGTTTATTTACGCCGTATTCTACTATTTTGATCTATGAACTTTTTCGTTATCAAATGTAATCTATCAAAAGGTATATAAAAAATTAAAAATCATTGAGCTAATCAATCTGCCTATTGACTATATGCTTTACTAAACAAAAGCAGATTAGTTATTTCAGCCAAAAGGTATATATGAGTTTTGAGGACTGTAAGGTAATCACTGACAAAAATCTCAAAATCGATCTTTCTTTTTGACACAAGTCAGTTAATAGTGCCCACCCTAAAAAATAGCTAGATAGCTAAATAAACTTTATTTTTTCAATCGTATAAAAGCTGCACCAATTAATAATCCCACAAATTGCCCTAAGAAGACAACACCCGATTGATTTACGCCAACAGGAGGAATATTTAGATTGCCAATACCATAAAATAATTGTTGTACAAACCACCAAAATATATAGAAAAAGGCTGGTAATTGGATAGGGATATACAAGATTATAAGCGGCAAAACGGTGTCAATTTTAGCTTTAGGAAACTTCATAATATATGCTCCTAAAATGGCTGCGATCGCACCATTTGCCCCAATCAATGGAACTGTCAAACTCGGTTCAACCAGAATTTGTATTACCCCTGCGATCGCACCAGCAGCCAGATAAAATCCTAGATAGCGTCCGTGTCCTAGAAGATTTTCTACAGTTTTCCCAAAAACCCATAAAAATAGTAAATTTCCTAATATTTGACTAAAACTGCCGTGCAGAAATATGCCAAAAAATAGGGTAAATACCCGCCAGATGACAACTATCCAAGCAGCAGAGTTGAAAAAGAGAGCATTATTAACTGCTCCACTAATCTGCGCTGGGATCACACCCCAAGTATTGACAAAATAGCCTAATTGACCGCTAAACTCTAGTTTAAGTTCCCATAAAAATACAGCCAGGTTAATGCCAATCAACCAGTAATTAATAATTGGTTTTTTTCGACACCGAATATTATCACTAATAGGAATCATATAGATTTGTCAGTAGTCATTAGTCATTGATCATTAGTTAATAGTTATTAGTTTTCTATTTCTGCTCCTCTGCTCCTCTGCTCCTCTGCTCCTCTGCTCCTCTGCTCCTCTGCTCCTCTGCTCCTCTGCTCCTCTGCTCCTCTGCTCCTCTGCTCCTCTGCTCCTCTGCTCC
>NZ_JAVRCE010000103.1:0-17192 GCF_034530915.1 Nostoc sp. DedQUE09 | reverse complement strand
GGCGTTCGCATTTGTTGATTTGGAGTTCGCATTTGTTGATTTGGAGTTCGCATTTGTTGATTTGGCGTTCGCATTTGTTGATTTGGCGATCGCATTTGTTGATTTGGCGATCGCATTTGCTGATTTGGTGTGGACATAACGCACTCTACTGGCGATGAGTTTATTAACACTATAGATATTCCGCTAACCCGTGATATCTATCATGCCCGCATAATTAGTTATGCTAACCACAGTCAATACACCCCACCCCCAGCCCCTCCCCGCTTGCGGGGAGGGGAGACAAAGCATAGCTTTGGCGGGGGTGGGGTTCTTCGGGTTTAATTAGGTAATCAAGCGGATTTGATATAAGATAATTCAAAACTGGTTAAAGTATTTAGGTTTTGCATTAGGATTTACGCATAAAGATTCTCTAGAAAAATTGAGTGTAAAGTTTACTATTAACGCTGCCAATCATATATTAATCGTCCATGACGATCGCGCACAAGTTCCCATTCTCCATGACGATATCGTTGTCCATGATAACGTATAGAGCGATAGCGCCGTCTATAATGATGTCGTCGATTCCGCTGGCGTTGATAATAATATCTTCCAGTTCGTTGTCGTCTATGATAACGTCGTCGATTCCGTCGGTGAGCTAACAAAAACTCTTCACTTTGCTCTCCTGCTAATTTTGTTTGTGTGTCAATACTCTGTTCATTGAGAACATCATTGCGAGTATTCTCTTTGGCTTCAACCAAAGTAGGTGGATACATGAAGGCTAATAACAGGAACACAATTGAGGATAGCTTTTTGAAACGGTTCACGTCTTTGCTTTTCCTAAACTATTGGTAATAATTTTATTTAATACTTAAGTTTAGTAATTATATAGTTCAAAATTCACAAATTTGAGGAACGCAAATGTAATTGAAAGTACTTTTGCTCCCTCCCCAATACATACGGGGAGGGTTGGGGAGGGGTGATTCAACGATTTTTGCAAGAGGTTTAATATACCCAGGTTAACAAGTTTCGACTTCTTTGCGAGACGCTACGCGTAGCTTGCTTCCCCGCAGGAGTACGCTCAACTCTTGATATTTTAGTTGGTTGAGCGAACTTGTACTGAGCGAAGTCGAAGTAGTCGAAACCAACGGCGGCGGTAGATTTATTAACGGAAATTCCCTAAGCACTGCTGTAGTAAAGAATGCGATCGCTAGACATAGTTAATTAGTTTTTTGCAGATTGCTAATTGTAAAAAATATTTCATCATCAGCGATCTCGCTATTATAATCAATGTTAATTTGAGTTGGATAACCAAGTATTGGATCGTATTGTACAGTCAAGTTTGCTGCTTTACGAATCAGCGCATCCCTGATGATATTAAAGAGTTTAGGAATTGTATTATATTGTTTAAACAATTCTGCCTCAGCTGGCTGTTGAGTTGCTTTATAAGTAATAGAACTTGTGACTCCATTACGTACTTTAATAATTACTGGTTCTGTGGCTTTCGGTAAACAATTGCAACTTCTAGTGAATTCATAGCGATAGGTAGAGATTTTTTGCCGTCTCCATAGTCGGTAATTAATCTTAAATTGTTCCAAAGTTAAACTACTAGGCGCGGGTGTTTTGGCTACCTGTATAGGAGGAGGTTGAGATATTACAGGTGCACTAAAACCTAAAGATGCCACTAAAACAGCACTAATTGCAATTGGTAAGCGCATATAAATCCATTTTTAACTCCAACTGCTCACTTTAACGTAGCTTCAAGATGATTGCCAAAACATTGAA
This sequence comes from Nostoc sp. DedQUE09, assembly GCF_034530915.1. Lineage (NCBI taxonomy): Bacteria > Bacillati > Cyanobacteriota > Cyanophyceae > Nostocales > Nostocaceae > Nostoc > Nostoc sp. DedQUE09. The sequence goes on along the minus strand of NZ_JAVRCE010000103.1, from coordinate 15,431 downwards.
ATTATTTGTGACACTCAAAGCTGGTATGCAGATTTTGAGCTTCATTGGCGATCGCGGCTTGAAGGCTGCTTCGGCAATAAACCATCGCCCACAGCGAACATTCTAAAACTTTATCCCACGAAAAGAATCAACCAAACATTTGATAGGTGTCGTGTTAGTTTTACCTAATTGCAATTCATCTCCTGTTAAGGTGATTTCCGACAAAGAAAATACCTGTGTTGGCGAGTTTCGACTTCTCTGCGAGACGCTACGCGTTAGCGGAGCTTTCGCTTTAGCGATACGCTCAAGTCTCGATCTATCAGTTGGTTGAGCGAACTTGTACTGAGCGAAGTCGAAGTAGTCGAAACCAATGGCATCGGTATATTTATTCTTGTAAATCACCTAAGTCTTATCCTGCGGAACGCTGCACTAATCACTGTGACGGGAATCCTCTGATTCCATTAAGATAGATTCAAGTTCCCAGGAGCAATATCTCCTGAACATGGGTTTAGATTTTGAAAAAACCCTTTGTTCTTCACATCGGGTTATCAAGTGTATATGTTTTCTGAAGTTAAAAAATGTCTCATGTTAGCCGTACCTTTGGCAGCGGCACAACTGGCTCAATCTGCTACTGGTTTTGTCGATACAGTAATGATGGGCTGGTTGGGAAGTCAAACCATTGCATCTGGAGGTTTGGGAGCTGTTATCTTTACTTTTTCTCTGTTGATTTTTACTGGTATCCTTTCTGCTGTCAGTCCCTTAGCGGCCCAAGCATACGGAGCCGGAAATAGAGAAAAAGTTGGCATAATTGTCCGGCTTGGACTAGGGATATCTCTGGTGCTAGGAATACCAATTACATTGCTGCTTTACAATGGAGGTGCTTTACTACTTTTATTAGGACAGGATGCTAACACGGTAGCACTAGCAGAGATTTATTTAAAAGCGATCGCACTGGGTTTTATTCCTGGTTTGGGCTTTGCAGTACTTAAAAGTTTTCTTTCTGCTCTGTTGCAACCGCAATTAGTAATGGTGACTGTGGTTTTGGGTACTTTGTTGAACATCACAGCTAACTATGTGCTGATGTTTGGCAAACTGGGATTCCCGGCGCTGGGTTTAGCTGGTATCGGTTGGGCAAGCACGCTTTCACTTTGGAGTATGTTTGTTGCTTTGGCAGTTTATATATATAATCAGCCTCGTTTTGCAGTTTACGGTATTTTTCGATCTTCATCTCACAAAGCTTTTTCTCTCGAACATCGCCAGATCGTTGGCGAGATTTTTCAGGTTGGATTGCCCATCGGGGGTCTAATTACGGTCGAAGCCGGACTGTTCACTGTTGTCACTTTGTTGATTGGACAATTGGGAACAAATGTCCTCGCTGCCCATCAAATTGCTTTACAAACAATTTCGATATCATTCCAGATGGCAGTAGGCATTTCTCTAGCGACAACAGTTCGTGTTGGACAATTAGCCGGACAGAATGACCTAGTTGGCACTCGTCTAGCTGGATATGTAGGCATTGCCATTGCAGCTTTATCTATGGGTGTAGTAGCCATTGCATTTTGGCTAGTACCAAAGTCGATTATTTCTCTTTATATTGACATCAACAATCAGAACAATGCAGATGTGGTTGCCCTGGCGGTGAAATTGCTAGCAGTTGCGGCAATTTTTCAAATAGTTGACGGCGTACAAGTTACTGCCGCAGGAGCATTACGCGGACTCAAAGACACTCGAATCCCGATGTTGATTGGCATTTTTGCTTATTGGTGTGTTGGTTTATTCACTGGTTATACTTTTGGGATCTCGTTGGGGTCTGGAGCTATTGGTCTTTGGTGGGGATTGGCTATTGGTTTAGCGATCGCTGCAATCATCCTAACTTGGCGGTTTAGCACCAGGAAAACTAATAACTATTGAAGAAGAAGTCAGGAGTCAGAATTCTGTTTTGATAAACACAGATGAAGCTAAAGGCAAAAGTCCTCAAGCAAATAAATTATAGTGACTTAGGTTGAATGGAAAAACAAATCCCAGGTAACAGATTAACTAAATTTCAGGTGCTGATTATGGCGATCGCATCTGGTGTGTGTGTTGCTAACGTTTATTATAATCAGCCAATTCTCAAAGATATTGCATCTTCTTTCCAAGTTAGTGAAGGTGAAGCGGGTAGCATATCTGTGCTTTCACAAGTTGGTTATGGTTTTGGGCTTTTCTTTTTAATTCCCTTGGGCGATAAAATCAACAAAAAAACATTAATTCTTTCGTTACTTCTATGTTTGTTTTGTTTGTTGATAGCCATGACGTTTTCACAAAATATCGTCCAGGTTTGGATATTAAGCGTAGCAATTGGAATTACAACAGTCTCCGCTCAGGTTATCCTTCCTTTAGCAGCAAGTATAGATAGAGTAACTACAGGGCAAACTGTAGGCAGTATTTTTACTGGGATATTGATTGGTGTTTTAGGGGCAAGGGTTTTTAGCGGATATATTGCTGAATGCTTCAGTTGGCGTTATGTATATGGATTTTCAGGAGTAATGATTTTAATTGTTACTGTCTTGCTAAAGATTTATTTACCTAATGTGAATAATGAATACACTGGTGATTATTTTGATTTATTAAAATCAACGCTTCAACAATTAAAACGTTTTTCCTTATTGAGAGAAGCATCTTTAATTGGGGGGTTAATGTTTGGTGTCTTTTGCTCATTTTGGACAACGTTAACTTTCCATTTAAGCGGAGCGCCTTTTAACTTTCAATCTGACACAATTGGAATGTACGGCTTTGTAGCGCTCGCAGGTGCATTAATGGCACCAATTTTTGGTAAATTAGCCGATCGAGGTAATTCCCAACGTTCCTTAACTATTTCTGTATCTCTAGTGATTGCAGGTTTAGTAATTGCTAAAATTGCTTCTAGTTCAGGGCTAGCGATCGCTGTTGCTGTATTGTTATTAGATGTAGGTGTACAGGCAATTCAAGTCACCAATGTGGCAAGAATATACACTCTTGATGCTCAATCGAATAGTCGCATCAACACAGTTTACATGACTACCTATTTTATTGGTGGTGCTGTAGGTACTAGCATTGGTCTATTATGCTGGCATCTTGGTGGCTGGAATGTGGTGACTTGGCAGATGTTAGTTTTTACTTTGCTTGGATTTATTGTTATAGTCAAACCAAAAATTACTACAGCAAGCATAAATAATAAATAATTAATTATGGCAATGCTATAACATCTACAATTTATTATAGACATGATAGTGACAGGAGATGGAGACATACCATTGTATTAGGATGCTCCTATTAAAAATCGTACCAAGTAAAAGTGCGATGCCTACGGCCGGGTGCGCCTACGCATTCCAAATGCAAAGCTGAATCAACAGCTTGAGTTTGCGAAGGATATCAATAGCATAAGTCTAACTTCTTGCTTTATAACCATTTTACAGATTTTGAACAAATTTTCTGCTCTCAGTGCATAAAGCCTAAAAGCCATCGTAAAGAATCATAGTACAGAGATTCCCCTAGTAAGTATCACAAAAAGTTTGTAAATTTGGGGTATTGCTGAATCATAAGATGATTTATTCCATTACGGAACGAACTTCTAATGGTTACAATTGCCGATTCCTCTCACAAATATGTAATGCAAATTTAGTGAATTAAAACTTACCTAATTATCTCTGTATGCGTTTAATTAAAAAAGGAGAAAAATCATGTTAGACATCAACAAAAATAAATCTAGTTCTGACATTTATTCTATCGATAACGGACAATTATTCGCTCAATTGACTCCTGAAGAAGGAGCTGTCATAGAAGGGGGCGGATTCCTTCTTATAGAGCAACTTCAGGCTATCACTGCTGATGCAGATACATTCGGCGATGACGATACCTATATCACAGTCAATGGTAGTAAAATCTGGGGATCTAATGCTTTTTCTACCGGACAGACACTTGTAGTTAACCGAGGTTTAGGCGTTGATTTACCTGCAAGGATTGAACTTTTTGATGAAGACGGCTTTTTAAACGGCCCTGACGATTCTCTAGGTGGTTTTACTGTCTTTGGAGCAACCAATGGCACGGCAATAGCGCGTGTGTCTGGAGGTGGCTCTACATATGATGTGTATTACCGTGCTTTTGTATGAAGAGGATCGTACTTAGAGCCAAAGCAGCAATAGCCGAGCCTTCCCAAGTCTAAATCTAAATTAAGGTTTTCGTAAGGGCGCACAGATGTGCGCCCTTACTGCGTGTTGTTCTGTGCAAATCTTCGTTTAGGTTTTATATCATATTCGGCTAATTAGTTATAATTCTCCAATCAATGCAGAAAGCTCAAAAACCGCTCCCCTCTGCGGTCTTAATGATAAGTCTTTAACCGAACACGATATTATTAGCACTCTCATGCTAACAATGTAGATTACTGAGTCCCCTTGTTTTCTCTTCACCACTTTACAGTGTCAAGAAAGGTTGTGATTTTAATCTACATAATCTGTTGGAATTTCCGAATCAGCAGTGTTATTTGCAACTATTGGGCGGCTACCATCTACCTCTAGAGTATCCTGAACTTGAAAATTACTCTTGGCGATCGGACGTTGACCATCTATGTCAAGAATTTCCTCAACCTCTAAATCACTAGGGTCAATTGGACGCTTACCGTCTACAGGTAGCATCTCATGTTCTTCAAAATTACTCTTAGCGATCGGGCGTTGACCATCTATATCAATTGTTTGATCGCTATAATTTTTATCTTTTACAATTGGGCGCTGACCATCTATATCAATTGTTTCCTTAATTTCAATGTTACTTGGATCAACTGGACGCTGACCATCTATATTAATTGTTTTAGTTAACTGTTTGGGTTCGTTAGATAAGGATTTTATATTACTTTCATCTTTTTTATCCCGATTGAAATTATTTTTCTTACTCTCAAGTTTGTTTTTGTTATCCATCTTTTTTATTGTTATTTTAGACTATTTAATTACTGTAAATATCATTCTGGATATCATTTTTTAAGATTGCTTATCTCTCTAGTTAAAGAGACTAAGTTGAGGTGGAAAATTTCTTTATTTATATAGTATTATACTGAAGTAAAATCAAAAAAGCCTCTACCACAGCACAGAATATATCTCTGACTTTAGAGGGATTTTTCATCTTTCAAAAAATACTTAATTAAATTGCTGGAGGAATGTGAGATTTTCTAACGCACCCAAATCCGCTGATAGCGGTAGGGGCACAATGCCTTGCGCCCCTACGACAGGTGTGGTTCAAATACATGAAAACTGCTGTAAAACACTGGTGGGGGTGGTTAATTTTGCCTGGTGAGTAAGATGATTTTTGTTCTCACGCAGAGATGCAGTTTGCCGTTAGCGTTTCCGTAAGATAACGCACAGAATCTGAGATCAAGAGATTGAATTTTCTTCTTCATATTCAGTAACTTACGGCTATTCAATACACCTCTTGCACGAATGTTGAATATTCTGAATAGATAATCGGCAAGAGCCATCTTTTAGGGTCTTTTTTGTGCCTTTCTTTACGGGAACTTCTAAATATTTTTATGCAAGTCGTCTAGTTTCATTTTCATCCCAAATCAATGTCGGTGCTGCAACAATCAAGGAAACTTATTCTTGTGGTGTAAATACAAGATAGATTTTAGTACGTTTTTATACTACTAAGTAGCAGTAAAAACCTTTGTACTTAAGGATATATAGTTATAAGTAGTTATAACAAATTATACATAAATTTTGTAAAAATATTGACAAATTATTTTTATTTTGCCAAAACATTTATATCAACAATCAGCTATTAGCAATCATTACGCCATCTTCCAACTCAGGGGAGAATGCATAGCGCATTTTCACTTAATTTTATACTGCTTAGTCTTATTTGCTAAGTATTATCTCTGGCTTCATTCCTTTACAAATGAGACTATATGAGCATTCGCTTTTTCCATATTCCTTTAAGGAAAATAATCCGCTTTTCTATGCTCGCTCTGGCTACGACCGTAGCACTTACAACCGTTGAGCCTAGTCGCAGCATTGCATCTGGGTATCAATGGGATCATGTCTCCATAGGGGGAGGAGGCTATGTTACCAATATTTATCTGCATCCTTTAGAGAAGAATTTAGCCTACATTAGAACCGATATCGGTGGCTTCTATCGTTGGAATTCGTTAGAGAAGAAATGGATTCCATTAATAGATCACTTTGGGTCTGATAAAAGTAACTACTATGGCGGAGAAGGATTAGCGCTTGACCCTAACAATTCAAATGTTGTCTATATCGCAGCAGGCAAATATACTGGGGCTGGCTTAGGAACAATCTTCAAATCGACCAATAAAGGTCAAACCTGGAACAAACTGAACATAGATTTGCCAATGGGTGGCAACGAAACTAAGCGATGGACAGGGGAAAGGCTGGGAGTTAATCCATTTAATTCTAATATCATCTTCTTTGGTTCACGTTTGGATGGGCTATGGAAGTCGGTGAATGCTGGTCAAACATGGAACAAAGTAAATTCTTTCTCTGGAAAACCCAATGCATATATTGGTATTACAGGAATTTTGTTTAGCAAAAAGAATTCTGGTTTGGTTTATGCAAATGCCTATGGAGACGGGATATATCAGTCTACCGATACAGGTGTTACCTGGAGCAGAATAGCCGGAAGCCCATCAAAAGTAAATCGAATGGTTCTTAATAGCAATGGAGTACTGTATGTAACGCACACTTCAGGAGTTAGCAAATATGGAAATGGGGCTTGGAGCAATATTACGCCAACTAACATCAAAACTATTTCATTTAATGGGCTTTCTGTAGATCCCAATAACTCTAATCACGTTTTAGTTACTTATGACCAATACCATGAAAGTACTAATTACTCTAGAGTCTTTAAATCTACCGATGGTGGCGCTACATGGCAACAGAAAAGCCATTCATTGAATTCTCAAGTACCTTGGTGGCCAAACTGGTATTTTGCTTCTGCGGCCTCAGCGATTGAATTTGACCCAAATATTGCTGGCAAAGTTTGGTTAACAGACTGGTTCGGAACCTGGCAGGCAGACAATATCAATGCTAACAAGCCTATGTGGTCTAACTATGAAAAAGGACATGAGGAAACAGTTGCTTTTGAACTGATCTCACCTCCAAAAGGCTCACTATTGTTAAGCGGTGTGGCTGATGTAGAAGGCTTTAACCATGGCCAGAAATTAGATACTTACCCATCTACTCAATTAGGCGGTAGTAACGGCCCTTGGTATCAAGAAACATACAGCATTGCCTACAGTGAAAAAGATCCTTTACGTATGGTACGTGTTGGCGGACATCGAGGGTTCAATACCTTTACAGGAGGAACTTCCACAGATGGCGGACATACCTGGAAAAACTTTTCCTCCTTTCCACAGAACACTATGCCACTACGAGTAGCTATGTCTGCAAATAATCCAAGTTTGTTTGTAGCGATCGCCAGCGAGAAACAACCTATACGTACAACTAACGGTGGAGCTTCTTGGAGTGGAGTATCAGGTTTACCCAACGGGCCCAAGGGACCGTGGTACTGGGGTCAACCATTGGCATCTGACAAAGTAAATGGCAATATTTTTTACTACTACAACGCTGGCAAAGTCTACCGCAGTAAGGATGGAGCTGCATACTTCAGTATTGTCAACTCAACACTTCCTAGTGAAAATTGGTCTATGCTCAAAACAGTTCCAGGGGTGGGTAACGAAGTTTGGATCAGTCTCGATTCTAATGGGCTTTATCGTTCAACAAACGGTGGTACGAATTTTGCCAAAATAACTAGTGTGGAGAAAGCTCATTTATTTGCTTTTGGCAAGCCACAAACAGGAAGTAAAATTCCAGCACTATATTTATATGGCAAAATTATTGGTAAGGGAAAAGGAATTTTTCGTTCTTTGGATCGAGGGCAAACATGGACAAACATTTCTAATCCTCTAAATCCCATTGGCAATGTCCCGAACGTGATGGAAGCTAGCAAACAGCAATTCGGGCTAGTCTTCATTGGCACCGACGGTAAAGGAATCTACTATGGAAAACCAAATTAATATAGAGACGTTGCATTCCCCACAGAATTGTATGTTACTACCTGGGTATCGCTGTTGTCGCAAGAAGTTATAAGTTTAAGATAACGTAGACGCTTTGGCTTGCCGCAGGCTACCGCAAAGGAAGAGAGATGAAAAGAGAAGAGTTTGATGTGGGTGAGTATGTCGATCTGATGGGGTTGTTGTTGGATTTAGAGATCGGAGATGAGTATCGTGATGGTGTGGTGGCAAATTTTGAGAGAATTAGGGCGATCGCTAATTTGGTAAATTCTTTCCCTTTACCAAAGGAAATTGAAGTTGCACCAGTTTTTGAACCATAATTGCTTCAAGAATAGCTATCTTGATGTTTTAGTGAAGCAAAAACTATTGCTGACTGCTATTACTCAAAAAGCTAAACGCGCTATCTCTTAATATTTCAGCATGAATTTTGATTCAGCCGATGCCATAACCATATCAACTGCTGTACGCGAAGGTAAAACTAGCGCTGTGGAAGTTACGAAAGCTGCGTTAGCACGAATAGCAACGCGAAATCATCTATTCAACTGTTTTACGACTATAACTGCTGAGACAGCTTTAACAGATGCAGCACTGATTGACAATGAGATTGCCCAAGGTAATTATCCTGGAGTGCTTGCTGGTGTGCCTTTTGCAGTGAAAAATCTCTTCGATATTGCTGGTTTTACGACTCTGGCGGGATCGAAAATCAATGCAGTAAACCCAGAAGCTACTCAAGATGCAACCGCAGTAGCGAAGTTGAAGCAAGCGGGTGCTGTTCTGCTTGGTGCTTTGAATATGGATGAGTACGCTTATGGTTTTGTAACAGAAAACTCCCATTACGGTGCTACTCACAACCCCCATGATTTACAGCGAGTTGCTGGTGGTTCATCGGGTGGTTCGGCGGCGGTTGCGGCTGGGTTAGTACCGCTGACGCTGGGTTCTGATACTAATGGTTCAATTCGCGTTCCGGCGGCGTTGTGTGGCGTTTTTGGTTTCAAGCCAACTTATGGAAGATTATCTCGTGCTGGAGTAGCTTTATTTTCTAGCAGTTTTGACCACATTGGCCCTTTTGCGCGTTCGGTGCAGGATATTGCTACGGTGTTTGATGTGCTTCAAGGAGAAGACGATCGCGATCCCATTTGTACAAAGCATCCGCCTGAATTATGTTTACCACAACTCAAACAAGATATTTCTGATATTAGAATTGCCATTGCAGCTGATTATTTTACCAAAGGTGCAGAACCGGCAGCTTTAGCAGCAGTGCAAAAAGTAGCTGATGCAATAGAAGTCACTGAATACGTAATCATACCAGAAGCTCACCGCGCCCGTGCAGCAGCCTTTGTGATTACAGCTAGCGAGGGTACAAATCTGCATTTGGATAAATTGCGATTGTGTCCTGAAGATTTTGATCCAGCTACACGCGATCGCTTTTTGGCTGGGGCGTTAATTCCTAGTAGCTGGTATCTCCAAGCACAACGGTTTAGAAGATGGTATCGCGATCGCCTTCGGGAAGTTTTTCAAAATGTGGATGTGATTCTTGCCCCAACTACACCAATTTCTGCACCATTAATTGGTCAAAAAACCATGATTTTAGATGGCGAAGAAATTCTTGTCCATCCTTATTTAGGGCTATTTACTCAACCATTATCTTTTATTGGTTTACCCGTTTTATCAGTACCAATTCAGTGCCAAAATGCATTACCTCTAGGTGTGCAATTGATTGCAGCACCATATAATGAAGCCTTAATTTTAAGGGTTGCAGCTGCGTTAGAGGCAAAGGGTATAGTTTCGGCACCAGTAATTTTAAACGCTCTAAACTCAGAGGGTGTTTGAAAAATCTGATTTATTACACAAAGACGCGATAAATCGCCGTCTCTACAATAGTCTTTCGTCTTGACGGCGATTCATCGCGTCTCTTGCTTTAACCAAACTTCACGTTGGAATAATATTATATAGCCGTAGTCACATAGATTAAGACAGTGTTGATTGCTCAAAAGCTTGAAACGACTGGGTTTTTACTCAGCACTCAGCACTCAACACTCAGCACTCAGCACTTTGCTATACTTCATCAAAAGCAGCCGCATAAACAACCTTGCCTTTATACTGCTTTTGATACTTTTGCAGTGGTTTCACCATGAAAAATTCCTCTGGTACTGGAAAAGGAGACTCGATTTCATAAACAACAGAAGGCTGAAAACCAAAGCGAGTATAGAAGTGGGGATGACCTAGTACAATTACTATAGCTTCTTTCTTTGCTTCTGCTATTTCTAACCCTGCTTTTATTAGTGCGCTGCCAATTCCTTGTCTTTGAAACTGTGGATGAACTGCCAAAGGCGCTAAACCGAGAACCTGGAGTGTTTCTTCACCCACTAGATCAATGTAGCTGAATAAAATATGACCGACTACAATATTTTCAACCTCTGCAACTAGAGAAAGTTCTGAAATATAACGGTCAGAATTGCGAATTTTCTCTACAAGTTTAGCCTCGTTTTCCTGCCCAAAGGCTAGTCTATTAACCTCAGCTATTGCTGTGTAGTCTGACAAAGTTTCAGAACGGATATCGATCATTTTAAAACTAATTCCATAAAAATCCAGTTTGCTCGATGTTCGAGAGGAATCTCGGTTTTTTCCAAATATGGCTCAATATTCTGAAAGCCAAATACACGATAAAGTGCGTGTGCTTCTTTTGCAAAAGGGGCACTGTCTAAACGTATCTTTGAGTAACCAATGTAGGCAGCTTCATTAATGATACCTTCTAATAAAGACCGACCAATTCCTTTTCTACGAAATTCTGGTTTTACATACATTCTTTTAATTTCGCCAATATCTTCACCAATCTTTCGTAAGCAAGCGCAGCCAGCTATTTTTTGCTCATATTGTCCCAAAAGCAAGCGCCCTGAAGGTGGTAGAAATTCGTGGAGTTGAGTCATATATTCCTCAAAGAATGTATTAGCATTTAAATTGATGCCAAATTTATTGCTGAATATCAGCTTAGTCTCATTAAGATATTCCCAAAACACTTGCTGGATATGAGAGTTATGTTCATCAGCCTCTACCTGGATAATGTTAAGCAAAGTTTATACCTCCGCTAAATAATTGAATAAAAATACACAAGTTAAAGTGACAATTACTAAAGTTGATTTCGCGCTTTGAGTTGCAGATATCGCTCAACCAACTGATCGGCAATTTGATTTGCTGGGGCATCTAATACCAATACACCTTTTTGTTTCAGTTGGGCATAAGCTACTTGTCGTTGCATTAATAAATCTAGTGCTACTGCACGGGTATAAGCACCTGCAACATCATCTGTGAAGGTGTTTGCTAAACGATCAATTTGTGGATCTCGCAAAGTTACGCAGAATGGAAGGTAGCGGGGTGCTAACTTGGAGAGTGCGGCTAGAAGTTCTGTAGAGGCAGTGACATCAATTAAGTCAGTAATCACTACTACAAGTGCCCTGCGAGTTTGTCGCTGCACAACATTTGTCACCGCCCCCAAATAATCAGATTCAAATAACACTGGTTGAATTGGAGTTAGGCAATCGATTAGCTGATTCAAATGATGTTGACCGCGTTCTGGGGGAATCCACGTATGCATCTGGCGGTCAAATACACCAACACCCACGCGATCGCCTCGATGTAAACCTGCCAAGGCTAAGGATAAAGTTGCATTCAATCCCCAGTCAAATCGCTGCAAATTCTGCACTTTTGCCGTCATTAGCCGTCCGCGATCAAGTAAAATCAGTAACGTTTGTTCCTGTTCTGGTTCTAGAACCCTCACCAGTGGCATGGCATTACCATAAGCCCCAACCCGACGGGCGGTAGCTTTCCAATCAATAAACCGCAAATCGTCACCAGTGCGATAGTTCCGCAGTTCGGCAAACTCTGTACCAATACCAGTTTTGCGAGATTGGCGCATCGATCCCGATGATTGCAGTGTCAGACGAATTGTCAGCGATCGCAATCCCACTAAATCAGGATAAACTTTTACTCTTTTACTTTGAGGAATTTGCCAATCATCCCAAGCTAGTCCCCAAAGCCCCAACTGTCGGACTTGAATATTTCCCCAAGGAAACTCTCCCCGCTGTGTCGGGTGGACAGTATACGTTAATTCCTCAGTACTGTTACTGGGAATAATGGCGCTGAGTGCAGGTGCAGACACGCCAAATCCTGTTGGGTAATAGTCGCGGATTTCAATTTGGGCGTCGGTATTGGGAGATGTCACCTTTAACACTACGGGATTATCTCGCCCAATAGATAATCGTGACGGTAATTCGCGGGTAATTTGTACACGAGAACGCCGTATCCGCAAACCATCTGCAACCATCAGTCCGAGAATGATGGCATCAAATAGCACAGTGATGGCGATGGTTGCTTTAACAATCAGAAATAAGGATAGGATCGGGGCGATCGCAATACCCAAAACCAATAATAAATAAACTCGTTTGGAAGGAACCATTTTTTAGAACGATGAAGTTAAAAGCTAGGTATAAGGTAAATTTCAATGTAACCGAAATAAGAAGACTTGCTAAATTCTTATATTTTTTTCTTGTAGAAAAATAGCTACTTAATGTACTATTTTTTTGGGTGAAGTAGTAGCAAATTATGTTTTGGACGAGTGTATGAGAATCTTGCTAATCGAAGATGAAGAAATTTTAGCAAGTGTCTTGTTGAAGTCTCTGATTAAGCAACACTATGTTGTTGATGTCGTACAAGACGGACAAATGGGTTGGGAATACACGCAAAGTACGAACTACGATTTGCTATTAATAGATGTCGGATTACCGAAACTAGACGGGATTACATTGTGTCAACGATTGCGTTCTAATGGTTGCTTCACTCCGATTCTGCTGATGACGGCGAAAGATGGTAGTAGAGAGCGGATTCAGGGGCTTGATGCAGGTGCAGACGATTATCTGATCAAACCTTTAGATTTGGAAGAACTGCAAGCACGGATACGAGCGTTGATCCGTCGAGGCGATCGCCCCTGTACTCCTATACTGGAAGTAGGCTCGCTACGACTAGATCCCAGTAGTTGCGAAGTCACATATAACAACAAACTGCTGGAATTAACAGCCAAAGAATACAGTCTGCTAGAGCTATTTTTACGGAATCCATCGCGTGTTTTTAGTCGGGGGGATATCATTGAGCATTTGTGGACTTTTGACGATCCACCCCAGGAGGAAACTGTAAAATCTCACATCAAATACTTACGACAAAAGTTGAAAGCAGCCGGAGCAGTAGACTGGATTGAAAATGTTTATGGTTTGGGATATCGGTTGAATCCTGGAAGAGTGGCAGAGGGGCAGGGGGGCAGCACTTCGACTACGCTCAGTGACCGACGAGGGGCAGAGGGGCAGAGGGGCAGCACTTCGACTACGCTCAGTGACCGACGAGGGGCAGAGGAGCTGGGGGAGGAAGAAAAATCTCGAATTTCTAACCGTGATGTTGAACAGCAGTTTCAGCAAGCGATGGGTGGCTTGTGGAAGCAATATCAGGGGTTGATGGTGCAGCGGTTGACGGTATTGCAAGAATTGGCGGCAGCACTATCTGGTAAAACGCTGACTAGGGAGTTACGTCAATCGGCAGAACGAGAGGCACACAAACTAGCTGGTGTCTTGGGAATGTTTGAGCAAGACAATGGCACTCTGCTAGCGCGGGAAATTGAACAGATTTTAGGGAAAGATGGCGATTTGTCAGTAAGTGAAAAGCGGCAATTATTGACGCTGATTGAAGATTTGGGTAATTTAATCAACCTGATGGGGGAAAAGGTAGATAACCAAACTAACACTGCGATCGCACCTGAAATTAGTACCCGATTGATATTAATTGACCCCAATCTGCAACTAGGTTCTCAGTTGCAACAACTGGTTGAGTGCATGGGAATATGCTGGCAGCAAATCAGCAACTTAGAGGATGCAAAAAACTTTCTCCAAACCACATCACCAGATTTAGTAGTGCTAAATATAGATGATATCGGCTGGCGTAAAGAAAGTTTAGCACTACTTTCGGATTTAGCAACGCGTACCCCACCCGTACCCGTTCTGGTGCTGGCTGCAACTGATGAGTTAGTAGAACGCGTAACTTTTGCTCAGTACGGGGCACGGGGTTTTTTGGTCAAGCCTGTGACAGCTGCTCAAGTCTGGGATGTTTCGTCCCAAATATTACAGCGGACTCGTTCTTTACGAGTAAATATACTAGCAGTAGATGACGACCCGCTGATTTTAGCAGCACTGCGCCCAATGTTAGAGCCGTGGGGTATGCGGATGACAGGATTAGAAAATCCGCTACGTTTCTGGGAAGTATTGCAATCTACTAAACCGGATTTGTTGATTTTGGATGTGGAAATGCCTCATATAAATGGTATAGAACTTTGCCGAGCAGTTCGTACCGATCCCCAATGGCAGGAATTACCGATTGTGTTTCTGACTGCTCACCGAGAGATGGAAACTGTGCAACAAGTGTTTGCTGTTGGAGCAGATGATTATGTGATTAAACCTGTTGTCGGTGCAGAACTATTGGCACGCATTACCCATCGCTTAGAACGCAGTCGTTTACTCCAGTCGCTTTCTACTAAAGATCCCTTAACTGGACTAGCAAATCAGTTTCAGTCTAACCGCGATTTGCAACACCTAATTGCTCAAGCTGAGAAAAATCAGCAATCTGTTTGCTTGATAATTTTAAGCGTCACTGATTTTCGTCAAATTAATATTAAGTATGGTCATCAGGTTGGAAACCAGGTATTGCAAAGATGGAGTCGTGTATTACAATCGGCATTTTGCAGTGGTGAAGTAGTAGGTTATTGGGGTAATGGTGAATTTGTCGTGGGAGTTTCTGGGTTAACAAAAATAGAAGTAAACCATCGCCTTAGTGAGATTTTAACTACTCTCCGCCAGCAAATATTCACAGCCTTCGATGGCGATCGCTTTCAAGTAATATGTAATTTCACTGTAGCCGAATACCCCAATGATGGACTAACGATACAATCTTTATACCAAGTAGCCGCTGGGCGTAATTCGTAATTACCATACTGCAAGGGTTTTATTTATAGCGGTTCTCGAATGGAAGCAATACAGTCTGACCTCTCTCCTCTTAGGCTACGGTGTACACACAAGTCTGAAATAGCTGAAAAACCCAAGTTTTTACCCCACCCTAACCCTCCCCTTGCAAAGGGGAGGGAACTAGATTTCCGGTCTCTCCCCAATGCATCGGGGGGATTAAGGGGGGTAATTCGACTTGTGTACACACCGTAGCCTAAGAGGAGAGAAGTTTTGAACTTTACTCCCTAACGCTAGTAGGGAAGGGCTGGGGTTGGGTCTGTATTGCACTCAACTGAGAACCGCTATATTTTGAGATGCCTACAGCTGGCTACGCATTTGTTGATTTGGAGTTCGCATTTGTTGATTTGGCGTTCGCATTTGTTGAT
>NZ_JAVRCE010000102.1:0-19259 GCF_034530915.1 Nostoc sp. DedQUE09 | reverse complement strand
AAACACGGAAACGTGAAGGCGGAAGTTCCTACAGGGAAGGCGGAAGCTGCTACAGACTGCGCGAAATACGGAAACGTGAAGGCGGAAGTTCCTACAGGGAAGAATATTTTGATTTTTGCTCAGTAATATAGTGGTTATTTAACAGAGCATTAAAAATACCCCACCCTAACCCTCCCCTTGGAAAGGGGAGGGAACTGTATTTCTAGTTTCCCCTTGAGCAAGTGTTTGCACATCGCTTAACGCCACTACTTGGAAAGGGGAGGGAACTGTATTTCTAGTTTCCCCCCTTTCCAAGGGCAGGGCTGTTTCATTCCCTAAAAGTCCTTAATTTACAAGCGTATCAGTCAAAAAAATCAGGTTGTTAACAATCCAATTCAGACAAAAACCAGGCGATCGCACTTAAATTTATCGGTTGAAGCCGTAATTTTTCGATTACCAACTTACTCAAATTTTTGGCTGATACTGTTGACAAAATCGCGATCTGAACGAATGAAACAGCCCTGCCTTTCCAAGGGGGGATTAAGGGGGGTAATTCGACTTGTGTGTACACCGTAGCCTTTCCAAGGGGGGATTAAGGGGGGTAATTCAACTTGTGTGTACACCGTAGTCTTTCCAAGGAGGGATTAAGGAGGGTAATTCAACTTGTGTGTATCACCGTAGCCCAACATAGGAGAAGAGGTTAGGGGATGAGGGCAACTCTAGAACACTTTTTTTAACCTAACTTTTACCTTAAGTTGACACCAATGCACAGCTGTGCGCCCCCTATTTAAAATCCCATTTCAATGGTTAAGCTGCGAATTTTTCCTGTATCTCCTTCAGATTTATCTGCAACTTCCAGAGTCCAGGTTCCTTGGGGACTTTTACCTTTAAAGGCAGCAAGTTTTGGGGTGTTTACCTCGTCATAAGTTGTTTTAATATTATCTGTAGCTCCGCCCTGGCGATCGTGCAGATTTATGGGAAGTATGCCTATTTGCACTGGAGGAAGGAGAGTAACTATAAGATCCCCAATATAAGTATGCTCGATATCTACATTAACTTTGATAGATTTTAGGGGGGTGGTATTAGCGATCGCCACCGATAATGTTGATGTTTGTAGATCGTTAATTGGCACATCTTGCACTGCTTGGAATCTACTGATCGGTGATGTTTGCGGTGGCTTGGCCAATTCTACAGCTTTCAGAGCATTGATTCGACCGTAACCGTAGAAAGGGCTGCGACCATTGGCATCATATTTACCTCCGGCTGAATCAATGCGATCGCAGGAGCGTTTAATAATGTCTCGCACTTCATCCCAACGCAAATTTGGGTTTCTGGTAAGAATTAAGGCTGCTACACCTGCTGCACCAGGACAAGCGCTGGAAGTTCCGCCAAATTCGTTCGTATAGTTGCCTAAAGCTTCACCAAGATTTCGATTACCGGAATTATAGCCAACTACACCAGAGCGATCGGTTGTCCAAATTCCAGTAGTTTGAGAAATATCACCATTGTTGCTAGGGAAGGCGCACCAAACCGCCTGACCAAAGTCGCTGTAAGCGCTTCTTGTGCCATAATCGTTACAAGCTGCCACTGCAATCACCTTTTGGTAGCTGGCATAGCCGTCGTTATCAACGCTTTCGTTACCATTGCCAGCTGCAAATAAAATTACACAGCCTTTGCCGTTGCGTCCTTTATTGATTGCAAAATCTATAGCAAGTCGTGTGGAATCAGGCAAAGGTACTTTTTGCTTGTGTGCGGGATCGTCTGGTTCAAACCAAGTACCGTCTGCTGGGCCCCAGCTGCAAGAAATAACATCAGCACCATTTTGAGCCGCCCAAACAAAAGCATCTGCTTCATCCTGCGATCCCAACGCCGAAGCTAAACGAATTGGCATGAGTTTTGCACCCGGTGCTACACCAGATGCTCCAAAGTTGCCGTTTGCACAAGCTACTCCTGCACAAGATGTACCGTGGTTATTATCATTTCCTGGTCTGGGATTGTTCGTTTTACGTGTGACATCACGTGGGGCAACTATCTTACCAGAAGAACGGAACTCTTCATGATCGAGATCCATACCATCGTCGATAATTGCAATAATTGTCCCAGTGCCATTGCTCAACTTCCAAGCGGCTTCAACGTTGGCATGGGCGTTAATTGTCTTACCATTAATTGTTGTTTGCTTTAAGTGCCATTGCTGCGGAAAAACCTGACGTTGGCGTGACTCACGCGCTAGTTCAGGATGGCATAGTTCAACTGATTCCTCATTTAGAAGTCTCTCGGCGATGTCAAAGACGGCTATACCAGTATTTGTAGGCGCGCTGACAAAATAAGCATTCCGTGCATATTCAAGTTGGCGTTTAATTGTTAAGTTGTAACGTCTTAAAACCTCTTGGCAGACATTTAACTCTTCTTCGCTATCAAATTTAACAAAAAGGTTTTCAGTGTAAATTACAGGTTGTTGGGATACTGGATCGATTAAAACGCGTCCGGCAAATTGGACTTCAGACTCATTGTTAAGAATTTCACGGGCGCGATCGCGCAAAGCAGCACCCTGATTTGGAACTTTCGCTTGCAAAATTTCTACACCCGCTTGCCGAAACCGTGTTTTTAACTCAAATTGATTGAGGATGCTACGAGCTGTGGGTGATACAGGTGCGACTTCAAAGGATCTTGCACCAACAATAGTGCTGCGGCTTTCGGTACGCACTACAACGTGTTCGTTACTGATAGCAAATTCATACTGTTGGCCGTTCTGTCCACCATAACGAACTTGAACCATTGTTTAGTCTCCTAAATGTTTTAAAAATTGGGAATTGGGTATTGGGAAACCGTATTATGCCTTACTTTTTAAGCTTGCTATACCCATCGTAGGCTTACATTTACTTGATGGATGCTTCTGATTTCATGTGTTATGTGTGTATTACGATACAGAATTTAATCTATCTAAGTTCATACAAACTTCGATTAATCTTTCCAGAAAAGAGGGGATTCAAAATCAGGTTGCTTTAAGAATCTTCACTATCTGTAGGGACGTATAACTGTGCATCACGATGAGATATAGCGGTTCTCGAATGGAAGCAATACATTTTGACCTCTCTCCAAACCTCTCTCCTAAAAGGAGAGAGGCTTGGAATTTTACTCCCCAACGCTAGTAGGGAAGGGGCTGGGGGTTAGGTCTGTATCGCACTCAACTGAGAAGCGTTATAAATGTATTTCGTACCACTGAAAACGCTATAACATCATTAGAACTTGAGAAAGATGTTTTATTTTCCGGCTGAGTATTTTTTACCCCTGATTCCTAAAGTGAGATTTCAAAAAGACTATTTTTCTGAGTATCCTGAACAAATTCGCGTTAGTGGCAATGTAAACCTACGCACTGCTGTATCTTACACTCGTAAACCTGGGTACTATGCAGTACATTACAATCAACCCGGCACTGTGGCAATAGGGGCAATTTTACGACTTAACGACGGTGCGATGTCTACGACGGGCTACGCCTACGCAGTTTTTTCAGGCGAACCCAATCAATCAGAACAAGGTATATTGAGTCCAGTTTATACACTAGAAACTAATGCTTCTTTAGCAGTACCAAGTGGACTGGTTTTTATCCGCTTTGCTGAAGGCGTTGATGTGGAGTCGCAGCGCGAGGTAATTAATCGAGCAGGTTATGAAGTAGCAGAAAGCCTTTATTATGCGCCTCATAGCGCTTGGTTACGTGCCAAATCAGGTAAAATTGTTGATGCGATCGCTGGAATTTCTCAGTTAGAAGCGATCGCTAATGTTGAGAATGTCGAACCTCAAATGCTTATGGAAAGAGGTTTCAGATAAATTACAAATTATACATATTAGAGATATTCTTACTTCTAAGTTGACGGTAATATAAGTACCATACTTCACTATTGTCTAAATCTTTTTTGGTTGAATGACTAGATTTATCCATGACCAATTTGCAAAAGATTATTTGGAAGAATTATTAAAACCTTATGGAGAAGTGCAAGGTTCTAGCCGTGTGGCGGGAGAAGTTCGAGAAATCGATGTTTTATTTTCTCCTTTAACAAAACAAAGTACGAATTTAGAAACACTAGGATTATTAGGAAGATTTGCTGCTACAGCAGCCATTTTTGAACCCTTCCGTAACGCTGCATCAAAAGAAGAAATTTGTGATTGTCTGTTAAAATTATTAGAAGTAAGGAGTGGATTACAACGTCAAGTAAATCGCAATAAAACTTCCATTTCAGAATTAGAACTTCCTAAATTATGGATACTCACCCCAACAGCATCTACAACGCTGCTGTCAGGATTCGGTGCTACTCAAAAGGTAGACTGGCTACCTGGAGTACATTTTATCGCAGAGTATTTGCGGACTGCGATCGTTGCGATTCACCAGTTACCGCGCACCCAAGAAACTCTATGGTTAAGAATTCTCGGTCGAGGAACAGTACAAAAACAAGCCATAGATGAATTAGAAGCACTACCATTAAATCATCCATTTCGCAGAGCAACGCTAGAATTACTTTATAACTTGCGACAAAACTTGCAAGTTAATCAAAATTCAGAAGAAGACGATCAGGAGTTAATTATGCGATTAAAACCACTTTATCAACAAGACCGGGAACAAGCTATACAAGAAGGGAATAAGCAAGGAGAACAACGTTTAATTATACGTCTACTAAATCGCCGTTTTGGTGAGATTGATTCATCTACTATTGAGCGAGTTCAAGAATTATCTATTGAACAATTGGAGGCGTTAGGAGAGGCTTTGTTAGATTTTTCAGTTATTGCTGATTTAGAAGCTTGGTTAAACCAACAAATTGAATAAATCTAATCTGTAAATCAATTAAACAAATTTTATGTGATACTGCACTTTATTCATGTAGGAGCAAGTCATGAATTGCCCCTACAATTGAAATGAGAATATTAACCAAAACTTTCAACAACGTACATATCATTTCCTGTATTGCCGACTAAAAGCAAGCTACTGTCATCGCTTTCTAAAGTTTGGCTGCCAGCAATACCCTTTTGCAGAACTTTAATTATTCTTTGGGGAGTGAAAGATTCCAATTCCACAAACTTTCCAGATTCTAACCATGCTAATTCTTCAGCAGATAAATTTTGACGTATTTCTTCAGGCAATTGTTTAGCTGCTTGCGCTGACTCTGGAGAGGATTGAATGAACATTCCGCGCTTAGTAGCGATAATTTGACGTGGCGTTAGTCCAATATCAATAATCGCAATCTCGCTATTGAGAAACCAATTAGCATTAGTTCTCAAATTATGAACTAAACCAATTCCTCGTGGATTGCAATCATGTATTGCATAGACTTTCAAATCGGGATTGCGGCGCAGCATTTGCATTGTGGTGTCAAAAATGCTTTGGGGATATCCAGTAATGCTGAGAATTGCACAGTTATTTTCAAAGTGAAAATTATTAGCAATTAATAGTTGAGCAATACTAGCAGTATCACAAACGACTAATCTATCAAAACTGTAAGCCGTTACATCAGGATTAATCGTGGCTGGTGTATTTTCCTGCTTTGGCGAAGGAAGAATTTTGAGAATGGAACCATTTATTTGCTGCCAGCGATTTAGCCAATCATTAACCTGAGATTGTGAAAGTAAAAATTCTTGTACTACTTCAATCTGATTTAGCTGTCTACTTCCTAAGTACAATGAAACCATCCCAGCTATTACTGCAACAGCAAATGCAATAAATGAATTTAATATAATTATACTGATCGACATTCCTCCTACTAGAATTATTACACCTAAAATCTGCAACATCCTGGCACTTGATCTTCTTCCTTTATTATTAATTTTACGAGAATTGGTATTTTTAAATAAATAAACAGCCAAGATTAAGTTATATATAAATAGAACAATCACAAAAGAGTTAGAGCCTAATATATCTGAAAGTATCCCACCAATAAAACCAGGTGCCCAAATACTAAAAAATAGATAAAAAAAGAGATAAGCAAAACCAAACTTACTTGCAGAAAATAAATTTTGTCTAACGCGATTGTCTAAAAAATAAAGCAGTTGTTTGGGCGTAAAAAATAATGTACCTTGAGCAGAGATGTCAGATATAGCTTTTGCAAACATGGGATCAGTTATCTTAACATTACTCATGCTAATCGGTTCAAAGGCAAAGAGA
Source organism: Nostoc sp. DedQUE09 (assembly GCF_034530915.1). Taxonomy (NCBI): domain Bacteria; kingdom Bacillati; phylum Cyanobacteriota; class Cyanophyceae; order Nostocales; family Nostocaceae; genus Nostoc; species Nostoc sp. DedQUE09. The sequence continues at coordinate 13,132 of NZ_JAVRCE010000102.1, read as the reverse complement.
TGATTGCATTTTACACACCGACCTTGATTAGCTGTCCGGTCTTTTAGTTTATTATCAGTTCCGCAGTTAATACACTTCATAATGATTGCCCAATGTTATTTATTAATTATTAGTTATCTAGCACTTGATTTGTTAATAAAACACTGTATTCTTCCCGCCGACGAATCAAGCGATGTGTGTCATTTTCTAGCAAGACTTCCGCAGCTTTGGGACGGTGTAAAAAGTGAGACGACATTGCATAACCATAAGCACCGACATCTAAAATGGCAACGATATCACCAATTTCTAGCGCCGGTAGTTGGCAATTTTTCCCCAGATAATCTCGTGAATAGGTGGTGTTACCACAAATATCAGTTGTGAATAGAGAGACGCGATTAATTGCGTCTGTACGAGAGTGGGGAATTGGGGATTTGTTTGCTTGTTTCCAAGTGACGATTTCTCGGTAGCCGCCGTGTACTGAGGGTACTGAAAGATTAGCAACAGTTGTATCAACTCCAACAATCTGTTTTTCTCCTTGCCATTTTACAGAAACAACTTGAGCAAGCAAAGTTGCACATCCAGCGATCGCACTTCGTCCCGGTTCAATCACCAAATCAATTTCCCGTCCTAAACGAGTAATTCTCTTGGTTAACTCAGCCCCAAATATTTCCCAGTTAAAGACTGTTTTGTTGTGGTGATAAGGATAGCCAAAGCCACCACCAAAATCTAAATATTCCCAATCAGGTAACTTTTGTGCTGTGGCGATTACTGTATCGATCACCTCGGTGAATGCGGCTGTGGCATTAGTTCCCGTCCCTCGATAGAAGTGTAAACCACTCAACTTTAATCCCACCTCACCAGTTAAAGCGATCGCATCACCAAATTCTTCTGGACGTACACCAATGCGGCTATCTCCGGTAATTTCCGGCAAATTGAGGCGTAAACCCAGCCGAATAGATTTCTCTCTGCCTTTGGGCAAAACTTCGCAGCACAATTGTAATTGAGCAAGGCTATCAAAATTGAGAGTTGTAACTCCCCAATTCAAAACTTGTATCATCTCAGCCTGATTCAAATTACTGCCGCTATAAACAATCTCACAAGGATCGAAACCAGCTTGCAATCCTAAATAAATATCTCCTGGCGTATTGGCGTGAAGTCCCCATCCAAAAGAGCGAAAAATTTTTAACAGCGCAACGTTGCCATTCGTAACACTAGCAAAGCGAAATTGCGTGCGCGGATAGCTTACTGCTTTGGTAATCTGCTCAATAGTTTCGCGCAAGCGATCGCCATTATAAACATAAAGCGGAGAACCGTAATTATTCAGTAATTCCTCGGCAAGTTCCCTGGAGAATGGGGGAGATGAGGAGATTAATTGCTCACTCCTAACTCCTAACTCCTCACTCTCAACTCCCAACTCCCCACTTTTATCTAACCTTGCCATCGCTTGAAATTTCTCCATAGCCAACGATGTAACCAAAAGGGATGATCCCAAGACTGTTTAGTTATTTCTTCATTTAAAACGTGTGATCGCCAAAGTTGCCACATAATTAGTAACCAGAGTGTTTCACCAATTCGACGGCCTTGAATAGCTGCTCCTAGATTGCCTTCAACGATTTGTGCTGCAATGTGAGGATAAAAATGGTTGTTGGCGCGAAGTCTTTCTGGATTGAGCCAAATGCCGAGTTGATGCCAAAAATCATTTAAACACCAAGAAGTTAAAGGAACCCCCATACCACGTTTTTGTCGCCAGACAATTTCGGGCGGAAGCCAGTTTTCTACAGCCCGTTTGAGGATATATTTTTCACAAGCACCCTGTAAGCAGAGTTCTCCAGATAAACGGAATGTCCACTCAGCTAGAGGTAAATCACAAAAAGGCGATCGCACCCACAACCCATGAACAAACCCCAATGCAGTCGCACGGGGATGGATATTCTGCGCTCCTTTGAGCATCAAACTAGCACGGCGGAGGCGATGCAATAAAGATGGACACTCATTGCGATCAAGAGCTGTTAACAACCAATCTTCAGGATGCAAATTTTGGATCTGTGCATAAACCTCCGGCTGATAAACTTGAGATTCGTATCCCCCAAGACGATGAAAGGTGCGGAGATATTGTTGGATAAAAGTTTCCTGTCCGGCGGGATTTTCTGCTTGATAAACACCTGCGGCAATTAAAGGTTTGTTCGTCCAACCAGCAAATAATTGATCTCCACCTTCGCCGTTAAAAATTACCTGAGTTTCCTGACTCGCTCTCTCTGACAGGAGATACAACGGCACACACACACCATCTCCAAAGGGCAAATCTAATGCTTGCACAGTCGGAATTAGCGCATTCTTGATCGAACTGGGGGTTACTGGAACTTTAACAAGTGGAATTTTGAGAAATTGGGCGACTTGTTCAGAGTATGGATATTCTGGAATCCCTGCGTTACCAAAATCTAAAGTGTAGGCGCGGACTTTCACCCCTGCTTGTACCAGCAACGCCGCCACCACTGAAGAATCGAGTCCACCAGAGAGAAACACCCCGACAGGCTCATCCTTTAAATCTGCAATTTGTCGCTCAATGGAGTTTTTAAGAAGAGTTTGCAATTCAGTAATTGCTGTAGCTTCATCTGTTAACTGCTCTGACGCTTCCCGCCATGAGTGGATTTTTTTAGATTCAGGTGTTTGCAGCTTACCTGATTGGCGATCGCTCTGCCAAACTAATTCCGTCCCAGCTGTCACTGCAAACACTTGATTAATAGGAGTTAAAGGTGTGGGAACGTAAGAAAAACAGCTATAGCCATATAACCCAGGAATGCTAACTTCTGACTGTTGCAAAATCGGTAAAAGTAATTGCAGTTGCGATGCAAACCAGATTATTTGTCCTTGCACAGTCCAATACAAAGGAACTCTTCCGAAAGGTTCTCTTCCCAAAATTAGGCAGTTGTTTTCTTGGATTACCCAAGCATCGGGTGAGCTAAATAATCCTGATGCAAAGATGGCAGCAATTTGATTTTGTTGTGGTGGGGGATTGCCATCCAGTCCGATGTAAACAACATTCCAGATGGGAAGAGAATAATTTTCCTGTGCAGAAAACTGACTTTTCAGGCCTCTAACCCCCTTCCCTGGCAGGGAAGGGGGAAAGTTCAAAGCCTCTCCCCTTGTAGGGGAGAGGTTTGGAGAGAGGTTTTCCACCACACTAGTTAACAGCGCTTCCAACTCCTGTTGAGCGCCATAACCCCAATAGCCAAGAAAGTGATGCGGGATAACCATCTGAACTGAATGGCACGCTTGTAAAGCCCAAAGACTTATTGTATCTTCGTTCCCAGCCTGGAGGCTGGGAATGAGTTCCAAGAGGCTCTGCCTCTTGTCAAGCTATGGAGGCGGAGCCTCCGAGAATGTTTCCCAGCCTGGAGGCTGGGAACCAGTTGAACCCGAATAGCCAAGAAAATGATGCGGAATACCCATCTGAACTATTTAACTTCAAAGGTTGCATCGCTAATCTGCCGACCTTCTAGGAACATCTGCACCTGCCAATTGCCAACAGTTGCAGCCGGGTTAATAGTGTAGCGACACTGGGTATCCCAGACAGATGTATTAATTTCGCGGGTTTGATAGTTGTTTTGCTTGACAATTTGACCACTTGGGTCAATCCAATTACAAGAAAGAGCCAGCTTTTTACCCAAAGGTGCATCTTTTAAGGTGACACGATACAACACTTCTGGATTAGTTTGGCGAGAAATTGTCTTTAAGCCGCCGCCATTATCTTGTGTCAAAGTGATGCGGTCTTGTTGAGTAGAAACACGAGAAAGTGTAGAACTTTGCTGCTGCATGAAAAATATTGTCGATGCAATGACCACCACTACAACTACCACCACTCCAGAGGTAATCCATCGATTCCGGCGTTGCTGTACTTCTAGTGCTTGGCGGCGATTTAGCTGAATCAGCGCTTCATCTAGTAACTCTGGCGGTAAATTCAACTCCTGTAAAATTTCTCTCACCTGCTGTTGGTCTAGTTCCGCTTCCCGACGCAATTGCAGACCTTCTACTTCCGTAACTATTTGTGATAATTGCTCTTGAGTCAGTCGCTGCGTCATAGCTTAACTCCTGCTGAAAAACTTGATTGCGATCGCCAAATCTCATTTTTGTAGGTACATCATAAGCTACAAAATAAAGTTGTTGCTTTTCGGATTATTTAAGAGAAACTTTTGTAAACACAAACGCGATAAATCGCCGCCTCTACAATAGACCTCTTGCATAACGAACGAAAGTGCTTGTTTTGTGAACGAAAGTACTTGTTTTGTGGACGAAAGACTTGTGTGTACACCGTAGCCCTTGGCAAGGGGGAGTTAGAGGGGGTGAGAAGGACTTGTGATACACCGTAGCCTTGGAAAGGGGAGGGAACTAGAAATCTTGTTTCCCACCTTTCCAAGGGGGGATTAAGGGGGGTAATTTGACTTGTGTAACACGGTAGATTTGTAAGGCAATTGGGGGGATCAATAAGTACAAAGATACAGCCAACCACTTTTCAAACAACCTCTTAAGGACTTTTGCAAGAGGTCTAATAATCAGTCTTTTGTCTTGAAGGCGATTTATCGCATCTTTAGCGATCTAGAATTTTCATCACAAAACTTTAACCGAACCGTATTAGCTTTGCGTCTATGCTAATTCGTTCTTTGTATAATTTGGCGCATATTTATACAGAATTGGTATTACCTGTAACTACTAAAATTAACATGACATAACAGAACTGGTATTACTTGTAACAAATAGAATTAACATTACAAAAAAGATACTTCTTGCAAAAGCCAAAAACCGCCCTAAAATCAATTTCTGGGCGGCTCAATTATTTTTGCAATAGTATTTTTGCAATAGATTTAATAAAAATTCCCAATGCCTCCTTCACATTAGTTTAAATTTCTCGATTTCCGCCAATAGAGAGCTGTTTTTTGCTATGTTTTAACTCTTTCCAGAGTGACTTAATCTGCTGGTAAGCCTCTTCTTGAGACAACTTCCCCCCAGTCTCTAGGCAAGTAATGTAACTAATTTTTTGAGAGAATTCTTGAAGGTTGGCATTAAACACCAAATTCTCTGGCTGAAATTTACCATAATACCGACTACGAGGGTAAAGAAAGCTGTTTTTGTCTTGCGAGTTAGATTGTGTCATAAGTTTTCTCTTATTTATAATTCTTTCTTACATTTATAAACTAAAACTTTTCCCTTTGTGTATATACACAGTATAAAACTCAAATTCCTGAAGAAAGAAGTTAATTTTTTAGTTCAATATTAGGATAAAGCAGAAGAACAGGTAATTAACTGTGGAAAATACTGAATTAAGCGCCTTATCTACCAAAAGGAGTAGGTAAAAGGGCATACTTTTTGCGGAAAACACTAAAATTAGTAAGTGGGCGCTAAAAAACACAACTAAATTAACAAGGGTAAAGGTTGAGAGTAAAAAAGAAAAACCTTTTCCCCTTACTCATACAAAACTTTGTATAGTTCGGTTTAATTGTGCCAACCTACTTAAATGAAATAGCATTTTGCTGATTAAACTCGACTTGCTCAAATGCGGCTCAAATAATATCATGTCCGCAGAATTATTTATGATTACCATAGCGTTTAGCTAGGGTTGATAGCGAAGGCTAAAGTAAAAGCCATCATCCTGAGCGTTATTACCACGATCGCTCAGATCGATAAATGGAAATCCATAATCAAGCCGCAAAAAGAGATTATCAATTCCCATTGCCTGATTCCACAATAATCCTAAGCCTGCGCCCACTAAAAAAGTTTGATTGAGTAGCGGATTGGGGTTATCAGACTGATTCCAGACGGCTCCCATGTCTAGAAATGGCGCAAGTTGAATTGTCGATAATCCAGATTCATTACGCTGCACTGTAAACCGATCTTCGATCGCTACCCGAAATCCATTATCCCCAGAGCGGATATTTTGGCGATATCCTCTTACCGATTGTCCACCACCAATGACAAATTGCTGGGAAGGTAAAAGGCTATCTGGTGTAAGTTGTAAGTCTGCTTGAATCAGCAATAGATGATCGTTGCTGAGTTGCTGCACGCGCTGTATTTGACCTAGCCAACTGAAAAAGCGACCATCGGGTATGGGATCATTGTTGATAGTTGCATCTAATATATCAACGCCAAAATTAAATTGCGATCGCAAAAACCAAGCTCCTTGAGGTTCGCGCCTGATATAATCTTGACCAAATTTAATTACACTGGTGCGACTAACGCCATTGGCATCAGGCCCAATGCCAAAGCCTCGAGCGAAGTTATCAAGGAAGGTTTGACCATCTTGATAGGTAAATCCTAAAGATAAGGCAAATTCTTCTCTAGGCGATCGGATCAATGGTTGACGATAATTTATTTCATAAAGATCCTGGTTGGCCCGAATCCCAAAGGCATCAAAGGGTGGCTCAGTAATTTCGTTGCGATTAAATGCCGCTCGAATTTGCACTTTGCCGTTCATGGCGTTCACGGGAACCTGATAACTAAAATCAAAGGCATCGGAACCACCAGAGAGTGTATGGTAATATGAGCCAGCTAACTCATCTCCTATACCGGTTAAATTGCGCGATCGCAATTCAACACCCAATCTTTCCGCGCCAATACTGGGAGGCGAATAATTATCTACACCCAAACTACCAATTAAAGTTTTTGCCTCTTCAACTCTGACAACGAGAATACTTTGACCAACCTTACCCGTTGGACGCAAACTCGCTTCCACATTTGTAAATAAGGGATCGAGTCGCAACAATTTCAACTGTTCTTCGAGCTTACCAGTATTCAGAGGAATACCAGCACCTAGTTGGATGCGACTACGAATATAAGATGGGTTTAATCGCCGCGTCCCTTGGATGTCAATCTCTGTTAAACGCCCTTCCAACACCCGAATTACCACAACACCATCTGCGGTACTAGATTGTTGAGTATCTGGAATCGCTCTGGAATTTATATACCCTTTATTTAGGTAAAGTTGGGTAACGGCATCGGCGGCTTGTCTGATTTCTTCTAAAGTTAAGTCCCGTCCTTCAAACGGTTTCACTACTGGATTAAAGTCATTTTCCTTAAAAACTGTGCTACCTACAACCTGAATTTTGCGAACCCGAATGCGTTGTGGTATTTCTGGTTGTGGGTTAGTTACTGGAGTAGTTTCTGTTTCTTGTACTATTTGTAACTCTGACCGACTGTTATTTTGAATTGAGTCCGGTGTAAAAATATTAGCTCTAGCTCTCAGTCCATTTGCAGTTACAATCCATACCGCAGGCAGAATTAACAAGCCGCACCGAAAGCTGAAACTGTGCTGACTGCATTTAGTAATTGCCAAACTCCGGCAATTATCTAACTGATGAGATAAATAGACAATTTTTTGCTGAGTCGTTGCTCTAGGCTGAACACCAGTTTCTATTTCTTTTCTCATTTCTCTTCAGTGGAGTGCCTTATTTAACGACTGGGCTGATTTTGATTTTTAAGTGTGCTATGGCTGTATGAATATTTGAATATCATATTTTTGATATTCAAATTTCAAAAGATTTGTAACTAAAACTATCATTAACAGCGATTTCTTCTAAGTGATAGTCCTTAGCATTATATTGTGGTAACAGGTAGAATTGGGAAAACTTCGATGTCACCACTGATTTCCATTGTCATTGTCAATTACAATCGGGAGTCTTACCTTAAAGAAGCGATCGCCAGTGTCTTAGCGCAGACATGGCAAAACTTTGAGTTACTAATTTGGGATAATGGCTCTACAGATGGATCAGTGGCGATCGCTCGCGCTTATGCTCAAAAAGATGGGCGAGTGCGGGTGGTGGAGGCAGACAATCAAGGAGTTGCTGCGGCTTGTAAAGCAGCGATCGCCCAAACTAAGGGTACTTACATCGGTATATTAGATAGTGATGATATCCTTGCCTCCACCGCCCTCGCCCAAACCGCTACAGTCCTCAACAGCCATCCAGAAACGGGATTTGTTTACACCGACTACTTAAATATCGATCCAAACGGCAAAGTGATTGGCTACGGTCATCGCTGTGACATTCCTTACTCTCAATCAGGTTTGCTGGTAGATTTCATGACTTTCCACTTCCGCTTGATGCGGCGATCGGTTTACGACCGAGTGGGAGGTGTTAACGAATTGTTCTCTTGCTGTGCCTATGATTATGATCTATGTCTGCGACTTTCAGAAGTAGCCCAAGTGCGCCGAGTCAAAGAGCCACTCTATTTCTACCGGAATCATTCTCAAAGCATGTCTCTTACCAGAAGAACAGAACAAATCCTCTGGTCACAAAAGGCGATCGCTCAAGCACTTTGGCGGCGAGGATTAGCAGACAAGTTACAAATCGATGTAGAATTACCCACAAGTCGCTTCATCTTACGACGTAAAAAACCTCTACTACACAACATCGCCGCTTCATTCTTAGTTATTGCCTCGCTGGTAAGTCCGAGATTAGCCCAAGCACAACAAATAGTCCCCGCTGCCGATGGGACAAACACAATTGTGACTCCCAACGGCAATCGACTTGATATCACTGGCGGTACAACTTCTCTTGATGGTGTTAACCTCTTCCACAGCTTTCAACAATTTGGAATTTCACCAGAACAAATCGCCAACTTTCAAGCTAGTCCAGCGTTGCAAAATATTCTTGGTCGAATTACAGGCGGGAATGCCTCGGTTATCAATGGTTTAATTCAGGTGACAGGTGGCAATGCTAACCTTTTCTTGATGAATCCAGCCGGATTTATTTTTGGAGCAAACGCCAGTTTAAATGTGCCGGGTGCTTTTACGGTGACAACAGCTAACGGCATTGGCTTTGGTAGCAGTTGGTTTAATGCTATTGGTGTGAATGACTACAATGCCTTAGTTGGAAACCCCAATGGATTTGCCTTTAGTATGAACCAGCCAGGAGCGATCGCAAATGCTGGCAATTTGGTAGTAGGTGCTGGGCAAAATTTGAATTTATTAGGTGGTACTGTAGTCAACACTGGGCAACTTTCAGCACCCGGAGGGCAGATTGCCGTTACATCAGTACCAGGACAAAATTGGGTGCGTCTCAGTCAGCCAGGAAATCTGCTGAGTTTAGAAATTCAGCCCCTCGCCTCTAGTAGCAACCAACCCAATAACTGGACAATTCCTATTGCCTCAATACCCGAATTACTCACAGTTGGTAACACAGGGTTAACTGCTAATCCTGATGGAACTGTAAAATTAACAAACTCTAATGTGACAATTCCGACAACTCCAGGTACAACGATTGTATCTGGGACAGTGAATACATCAAGTCAAACAGGCGGTACGGTAACTGCTTTGGGTCAAAAAGTCGCGCTGATTGATGCCAATATTAACGCCTCTGGAAATAATGGCGGCGGTACTGTGCTAATTGGTGGCGATTATCAAGGTAAGGGGACTTTACCCAACGCAAATCGGACTTATGTAGACTCAAAATCCGTTATTAATGCTGATAGTAATTTGAATGGAAATGGCGGACGGGTAATTGTTTGGGGTAACGACACAACCCAGTTTTTTGGAAAAATTTCGGCTCGTGGAGGAGCAAATGCCGGGAATGGTGGTTTTGTAGAAGTATCAGGCAAAAATTTCTTGACCTTCAACGGTTTGGTAGATACTTCAGCCGTCAATGGCAACTTTGGTACTTTATTGCTAGACCCCAGCACATTGACCATTATCGATGGTGCAGCAGGGACAGGTGATTTTGATGCTACAGCAGACAATATTGCCTTTGGCGATCCAGATATTGGGGCTAACACTGTTTCTTGGGGTGCGATCGCCGCATCAGATGCAACGAATATTAACTTACAAGCTACAGGCAACATTACCATCAATGACATCACCGGAGCTACGCCCTTGGTGACTACTCCTGGTGTCGCGACATTAAACTTGGGTGCTGGAAGCTTTAACCTCTCCTCACAAACTGGTTCTGTAAACTTTGTCAATCCCACCAACACAATCCAGACAACTGGGAGAGCGATTAACATTTCTGGAGCTAGTTTATCACTGGGCAATCTCAATACAACTACTGATTTTTCTGGCAATAGTGGCAATGTCAACTTGTCTGCGACTGGCGACATCGTTGCGGGCAACATTATCGCCAGTGGTCAAGGCTACTTGGCAGGTAATATTACAGTCACAAGCAGCAGTGGTGGGATTACTCTAAATAATCTCGATACTAGCAACACTGAAGGGTTTAATACTATTAATACTGCTGGAACAGTCAGTTTGACTGCCGCAGGCAATATTCTCACAGGTAGGATTGATGCTTTTTCAAATGATGCTAGTGGCTCAGGTCAGGCTGGCGGTGTAGTCGCAACAACCACAGGCGGCAGTATTACCACAGGGGCAATTAACTCGTCTGTAGTCAAAGATGGAGGTGGCGATTTTATCGGCACCGCTGGCGCGATTAGTTTAACTAGCAGAGATAATATCACTGTGAATGATGCCATTAACGCCTCAGTGATCGCGATCGGAGTCGATGGAACTGGAAACGTTACATCTGGCAACGTTACCTTACAGACTAGCAATACATTTGGTAGCAATATTCGTTTTACCAACATCAACACCCAGGCGATCGCAGACGACTTTGTTGATGGAAACACAGTTCAAGGTGGCAATGTGCAAGTGCTAACCAATGGACTTATTCAGGGAATCGGAACCGGTGAAGTGATCGCAACTGGTGGATTTTTTACTGGCGAAGGAGGTACTAACGTTCAACCTTCAGCAGGAGGTACTGTTAGCATTCGCCATGATGGTGGCCCAAATAATGTAGATTTTATTGTCGGTGATGCAAGTGTCAATGGTACAGCAGGGTCAATTAATACAGGTGACAATTCAATAATCGCTTCAAACAGCTTTCCCGTCTTGCCAAATGGTGGAGATGCTAGCGGCACTCCAATCGGCATTACCATTACTTCCGTTAACACCCCGCCGACATTAACGGCAAACTCATCGCTACCCGATACCCAGACTAATCAACCAGTAACCTTAACGTTCTCTAGTTTGGCTCCGCTGGTCAGCGATGCTAATAATGACATCACCTCCATCAAGGTCGATGTCGTGAATACGGGAAACATCACTGTCAATGGCGTTCCCGTCATCCCTGGTGTTACAACCTTATCTAGCGGCGATACTTTGGTATACACACCTCCAGCAGATACAAATGGGTCACTAAATGCCTTTGTAATTAGTGCAAATGACGGCGTTTCCTCTTCTGAACCTGTACAGATAGGAATCAACGTCAGTCAAACTCCTACTCCGAATCCTGAGACTCCGAATCCTGAAACTCCGAATCCTGAGACTCCAAATCCTGAAACTCCGAATCCTGAGACTCCGAATCCTGAAACTCCGAATCCTGAGACTCCGAATCCTGAAACTCCGAATCCTGAAACTCCGAATCCTGAAACTCCGAATCCTGAAACTCCGAATCCTAATCCCTGCACATTCCAATGCAATCTACCAGGTAAACCGAATAACCCTGTTTTTAATAATCCTAAGATTGATAACCCCGTTCTTAATACCGACCCCACTCCCGAAGACAATTTCACAGATGATTTTGCCGACCATTTAGGCATACCCACCCCTAGAATCAAAACCCTAGATGATGCCAAAGAAATTGCTCGCAAAATTGAAGAAGCTACTGGTGTGAAACCTGCATTCATCTACATCAGTTTTGTCCCTGTAGAAATTCTACCAGAGGAAAATTTAGGCAAAGTTCAAAAACTTACAAAACAGTTAAATACCATAGCAGAAAAGGATAGCGATCAGCTAGAAGTAGTAGTAGTAACCGGCAAAGGCAACCCTATCCGTAAGCGCATCCCAGAAACAACTAAAGCCAAAGTTCTCAAAGTAGCTCAAGAATTTCGTGACCAAATCGTTAGTCCACAAAACCGTCGTCGCACCGGTTATTTGCGTTCATCTCAACAACTTTATCGTTGGATTATTGCACCATTAGAGGCAGATTTACAAGCGAGAGAAATCAACAATCTGGTCTTTTTACCAGACATTGGGTTACGTTCAACCCCAATGGCAGCACTTCACGATGGTAAGGGATTTCTAGTAGAAAAATTCAGTATTGGCTTAATGCCTAGTCTTAGTTTGACTAATACCCTCTATAAAGACATCAAAAAATCTCAAATTTTAGCACTGGGAGTTTCTCAGAGTACTCAGGGACAAGAGCCTTTACCAGCAGTCCCCCTTGAGTTATCAACACTAGTGTCTAAACTATGGCAGGGCAAATTATTGTTAGACAAGCAAGCCACCTTAGAAAATCTCAAAACTATCCGTCGCCAACAACCTTTTGGAATTATTCACATGGCAACCCATGCCGATTTTGCTACTGGTGCTTTGAGTAATTCCTATATTCAACTGTGGGAAGACAAGTTACGCTTGAACCAATTACGACAATTGCGCTTGAATGAACCTGAAGTTGAAATGCTTGTGCTAAGTGCTTGTAGAACAGCTTTAGGGGATGAAGAATCCGAACTGGGATTTGCGGGTTTAGCAGTGCTGGCAGGTGTGAAAACTAGTGTTGCTAGTCTTTGGTCAGTTAATGATGCTGGCACAGCAGCATTGATGACAAAATTTTATGAAAACTTAAAGACAGATCCCATTAAGGCAGAAGCTCTAAGACTTGCTCAAGTAGCTATGGTCAAAGGGCAAATTTATGTCAAGGATGGACAAGTGCAAGGTTTAAAAGTAGTTGGGAATTTGCCTTTACCTGCTGACAGTGCTGATGAATCACTCATGCATCCTTATTATTGGGCTGGATTTACAATGGTTGGTAATCCTTGGTGAAAATAGGGAAAATAGAGTTAAGCTAACGCGCCTACATATTGCACTATTTTCCGTGTAGACCGTCATTAGTCATTAGTCCCTTGTACTGAGTTTTGACTGCGCGGTAATCGAGCGACTTGCACTGAGTTTCGACTACGCTCAACTACCGCGGCGTCGAAGTGAGTCGAGATTCAACTACCGCGAACGCGAACAGCGTCTCGTAGAGAAGCCGTTGGCGCAGCCTCTCCAAGAGTTGTATTAGTGATTTGTGTTTACCAATTGGACTTTGGACAATTGACTTAGGACAACTTCACCATTTGACTGGAGTTTAGACTAAAAGCGATATGAGAGAACGTAAATCAAATAGAATTACAG
>NZ_JAVRCE010000101.1:0-19463 GCF_034530915.1 Nostoc sp. DedQUE09 | reverse complement strand
TTTTTTCCCCTCAACACTTGCAATTTTACCTGTTTTAGGGAATGAAACAGCCCTGGGGGATTAAGGGGGGTCTATTCAACTTTTGCAAGAGGTCTATTGTAGTAGTACAACACGGCGGAAATAAATATACCATTTCAAATCAACAAAACGCTTATGCTGCATTAATTTTGAATTTTGAATGCGTGAATTTTGAATTCCGCCTTGCGGTAGTAGTATCTTTCAATCTGTTTGCACTACACCTAAACGCAACGCAATTCGCTGGTGTTTGGTTGGATCGTAAGGTCTACCTCTGTGCATCACTTGTGAGTTGTCCCAAAAAAGAATATCTCCTGGCTGCCAAACATGGGAGTAAACTGGCGTGCAGTCTAGAACAGTCGCAAACAAATCCTCCCAGAAACGTTTTGCTTCTTCCGGTCGATCTTCCATACCAACTGCGATCGCAGTGTCCGAACCTAAATATAATCCCTTTTTACCAGTGACTTTGTGAGTAGACACAATCGGATGCACTTTCCTCGGTATATCAGTCTTTACATTGGGACTTTTAGAAAACATTGGTGGCGAGTGATACATCGACATCTGCTCTAATTGCTGCTGATGTTGAGGTTCTAGATTATTGTAAGCTTCTACCATATCGAGGAATTCGGTAGTGTGAGGTTGCCCATCTACACCTTCCGGCACTTGTATTCCATAAAGCATCACAACATATAGTGCGTTCATATCCAGTCCCTCTGTACTAGGGAGACCATCTTTATCATGATGCCATTGCCACGCATATTTCCCGGCTGGATCGGCAATCGGCCCTTTAGGATTGCCCAATATATAAACATATTGGCTTTGTAAGTCTGGACTAATATCAGGATCTAATGTTTTCGGAGGGCCACCAAACATAAAATCGCCAAAAGTCTGCTTGGCAAATTCTTTTAATTGTTGTGCAGTCATCTGTTGCTGTCTGACGACTACAACGCCATGTTTCCAAAGTGATTCTTTTAATTCACGCGACTCTATTTCTGTGAGGCAGTTAAGATTGCAACCGCGCAGGACTTCAATTCCGAGTCTTGAGTGATGCTGGATTGGATGTTGTTGGGTAATTTGAGTCATTGCTATGCATTTATTTTGGCAGCAAACTATATAGTTAATTAGTGTAAATAGGACATTTGTCTAGTAGCATCTTACCTAAAACAGTTGGCAAAATATATTAAATATTAAAGGGCTACTAATCAAAGTCTGTCGGTAAATTTGGTTGGCGATAATGTTGAAAAAGTCGATTTATTTGTGCTGGTGTCACACGTCCGAGAGAAAGTTCTGGTAAAGCACCTTCAGGGAAAAAACCTACTTCTTCAGTTTCAATACTTGATGATGGAGAACCACCAATAAGTTCGCAGTGAAAAAACAGCTTGTAGACATAAAACGGTAATGGTGGATGTCCCTGTTTGTTTCTGTCATAGACTGCTAAAAGTTTGATAGCGCGTGCTTGATATCCCGATTCTTCATATATTTCTTTTACAACTGCCTCACTGGGCGATTCGCCAACATCAGCCCATCCACCAGGTAAAGTCCAGCAGCCGTCTACTCGTTCCTTGACTAACAATATAGTATCGTCACGGAAAATAGCTGCCCGCACATCAACTTTGGGAGTTGCATATCCGACTTCACGGCTAAATAAATCGAGGACATAGCTGTGTTCTACATTTGAGTAACTCGCCATGATTTCTGTGGCGATCGCTCGTAATTGTTTGTAACGTTCTATATCATAAACACCGTCAGAATAAGCCAACCCATTTTGAGCGATCGCTTGTAACTTCTGTGCCCATTCCAGCCATTTGGTTTCCACAGTTTTTCTCCTATCTACAGTAGAGGCGCACATCTGTGCGCCTCTAACGATGGTTTAATTACCTGAAAATTGCTGTAACGTCTGTATTAAGCATCATCTAAAGCTGCAATTCCAGGCAATACCTTGCCTTCAAGTAACTCCAAGCTAGCGCCACCACCGGTGGAAATGTGGCTCATTTGGTCGGCTAAACCAACCTTTTCCACAGCCGCTACCGAGTCACCACCGCCGATAATGGTAGTTGTGCCAGTTTTGCCAATTTCAGCGAGGGTATGAGCGATCGCTTCTGTACCTTTCGCAAATTTATCAAACTCAAACACACCCATTGGCCCGTTCCAAATTACCGTTTTGGTATCTGCAAGGGCTTCTTGGAAAAATTTCACCGAGTCTGGCCCAATATCCAAACCCATCCAACCATCGGGGATATTCTCAATGCTAACGGTTTGAGAATTGGCATCAGGGGCAAAGTTATCTGCCAATACCACATCTGTGGGAAGCAATAAAGCAACGCCACGTTCCTTAGCTTTAGCTTCCAAAGACTTCGCTAGTTCCAGCTTGTCTTCTTCTACCAACGACTTACCAACATTCAAACCACGGGCTTTGTAGAAGGTGAAAATCATCCCACCACCGATGATCAGCTTGTCGCACTTCTCCAGCAGTGTTTCAATTACGCCAATTTTGCTGGAAACTTTGGAACCGCCAATAATTGCCGCTAAAGGACGTTGGGGATTTTCAATGGCATTTTGCAGATATTGCAATTCCTTCTCAACCAAATATCCAGCCACAGAAGGGCTGAGGAATTTAGTCACACCTTCGGTTGAAGCATGGGCGCGGTGTGCAGTACCGAAAGCATCATTTACATAAAAATCAGCATTGGCTGCCAATTTTTGCGCAAATTCTGAGTCGTTTTTCTCTTCTTCTTTGTAAAAACGGACATTTTCGAGTAACAGCACTTGGCCATTTTGCAGTGCGCCAACTTTAGCTGCAACTTCATCCCCAATAGAGTCATCAGTTTTAATGACTTCTTGCCCCAGTAACTCAGACAGACGCTTGGCAACGGGAGTTAGGCGTAATTTGTCATCCACACCCTTGGGACGGCCAAAATGGCTGGCGAGAATGACCTTAGCTCCCTTCTGCGTCAAATCTTGGATGGTTGGTAGAGCGGCGCGAATGCGAGTATCGTCAGTAATGTTGCCTTGATCGTCGACAGGCACATTAAAGTCAACCCGCACTAAGGCACGTTTCCCAGAGATATCAGCCGAAGATAAACTTGCTAAACTTTTTTTGGACACACCAAACTCTCCTGATTGCCTTTTTGTTATTGTTTTGAAAGTAGAACCATCAAGATTTTACCGGAGTCAGGGGTACCCAAGTGACAGATATATTTAAGACGGTATTATTTCCTATCGATCAAAGCCGGGAAACGCGGGAAGCTGCTGATGTTGTTACCAACGTAGTCAAAAAGTACAGCAGTCGCTTGGTGCTGCTGTCTGTGGTAGAAGAACCACCTCCAGACGCGCCTAGTGCCGACGATCCGATGGTGTCACCAGAAGTAGTTGCGAAACTACTGGAAAATGCCCAATCTTTATTTTCTGGGCAAGGAATTCAATCTGAAACCATAGAAAGGCAAGGCAAACCAGCTTTTACGATCTGCGATGTCGCTGATGAAATTGGGGCAGATTTAATTATCATGGGCTGTCGGGGGCTAGGTTTGACTGAAGAGGGAGCGGATGATAGCGTTACCACTCGTGTGATTAACCTTTCCCCTTGCCCAGTGTTGATTGTGCCTTAGCAGTGTGTTGCTCAATACTAGTTGTAGTGCGATCGCTAATAAAAAGTTTTGCGGTTGCTATAAAAAGGGGGCTGAGGAAGGTTGTTCTAGATTTAGTAGTGCTAAATAAAGGCATCAATTTTTAGCCTTAAGCAAGCATTATTCTCCTACCTCCTGCCCCCTGCCTCCTTAAACCTTAGCATTCTGAATTTTTTGATTATTATCTAATTTTCTGATTCCTCCAAAAACAATTAACCAAACTACTACAACAATCCAGTGAATTAAAACGATCGCAAATAAAGATCCTGTGAGGGTATATGCAACAGTACAGATAATTCCCAAAAATGCTGCTAAAACAAGAAAAACACGATCAAAAAATGTAGTGATTCCAGCTTTAAAAAAAGTTTTAGCATTCAAGGGATGATACAAAACAAATAATAATAAACTCACTATTGCCCACAAAGACCATTGAAGCCAATTGGTGATTTCGCTAGGATGAGGAAGCAAAAAAACGCGAAAAAAGAGTTCTTCAACAATTGCAGGTGAAAATAAACAACGCAATATTAACAAACATTTATCAATCCAATTTGCAGACCAAAGTTCTATCTGTAAAAATCCAAATTTCCAACCATAAGGTAGAGCAACAATACTATAAATTATCAGCAGTACAGCGACAACTAACCAATCTTTGAACCTCGGAACTACTAAAGACGCTAAAGTGCGGTTTAAAAGAATTGAAAATGGTAAAATATTAGTAAAAGGAATCTTAATTTGCCCCAAAAGTACTGTTGGGGCAATGGGTGTAATATTAGGTTCCCAACCACCGACTTGATTGGTTCGCAATACTTGCATAGTTGCGCCATGTTTTAAAAATATTGCGGCTAGGTCGTCATGTGCAAGTCTTGGCATTATTGTTCGCCATGTTGTCAAACCAGCCCAAATACTACGATCTTGAAATGGTTCCGTCGTTTTTCCTCTACCCGTACCTGCGAGTATACCTGCTTGACTTTGCCAATCAGCGCGAACTATACCCAAGGGTGCTAATTGTTGTTCCAAAGATTGACCTAATTCAACTAGCTGCTGAAAGCGTAATGTTTGCGAGTGATTGGGGTTGGCGCGTATCCAAGTTTGAATTTGAGGAGTTATAGCAACTTGGTTTTTAATTGCCAGTATTGCAGCATAAAGTGCTTGGCTTGCGTCTTGGACGCATGAGGTAGCAGGTGATACCATTGCGCCACCAGTTCCATCACCAACTCGATAACGTGCCATTGTTACCTGTAATTGTTGCTGGAATTGCTCTAAAGGCGAAAGTTTGACACCATCAAAATCATAATCCTGCGTTACAGGGTCGAATTTGATCAGAATATCTGATACTGGACGTGTTGCCAGCCAACCACGTTGTAAATTACCCATATAATCAGCCCATGTATGCGTTCCGGCAATAATTCCATCGGGGTTATGGGCATAAATTTGGTGGTATTTAGTCTCAAAGCGTAATTCGTTAGTAAACTCGTCACGGACAACTTCTGCAATTCCAAAAGCAAAATGTCCAGTAATAGTATAAGGTACTCCTAATGGTTCAGCTTTACGTCCGCCAATTCCACCAAATAGGTGTAGGACAATAGCTTTATTGCCTTCTTGCCATGTTGATATAGATTGATTAAGTGAATTTTGTATTTCTCCAGGTGTTAATAATACAGTATTGAATTTACCTTTATTTTTCTCAGTATTTTGCCAATTTACCTCTTGGATGTAATTTAGCCCTAATTCCTTACCAGTAATAATTTGACGGGGTTGAATTTGCAACAGAGAACGAGGTGCAAGTGCGCGTACCGTAAATACGCCCTTTGCATCGGCAGCACCATAAATATACCACCCATCTTCACCCGCAGGCGATCGCTCGATTTGCTGCGAACTTGAAGGAGCGAAATTTCGCGAATCTATTACTTGTTGGGGAATGCGAATAGTTTCTTCAATACCATTAAATTTATTTGCATTAAGATTATAATGTTGTACCAAAAAATAATCGTTATACTGCTTTTGATTTGGAAATAAACTAGTTTTATATTGAGATTCAATCGGTTTAATTATTTTTACCAACCCATAATATCTACCAGTTGCTAAAACGGGTTCGCGTTCAATTTGCAAAATAGATTTTTCTTGATTTGCATCAATAATTGTACTTGAATCTAAAACAACAATTGTTTCATCATCAGGATTTGTGCCAGCCAAAGAGCGTAAAATTCCTACATGATGAACTCCATTTAGTCGAAAAGGATGAATATTTCCTTGTTTTTGGCTTTTAATCACTTCAGAAGTAAAATTTACATCTCGCGTTACTGGTCGTTCCAAAGCAAGCAAATTTTTATTCTTTTTCCACTCCAAACGCACAATTTTACCTACTAAATTTTGTGCTGTAGGTGGTGCATGTTGTACTTCCATCCATACCCAATCTAAACCATCTTGTAATTGCTGTTTCGTTGGTAAAATTAATCTTCCTACCCAATCGCCAATAGGTTTATAAAGGTTTGTAGATGGAATTTGGGCAATGGGATAAAAAGCAGATTGATTAAAGTTTTGTTGAATATGGGTCGCATAATTGCTTTTTTGCTGCACTAACTGGGGTTGGGTTGGAGAGAGTTGGCACAACGCAATTACTGCAATGAACACTAGCAGTAAAAATCTCGTAAATAGTAGCCTTGCTTTTCGACTTAATCCCCGAAAAATCATATATTATCAGCAAGTTTTATTTGCTGATAATCTTACTATAAATACACAGTTTTGACTCTCTGCTCTAATCCAGGGCTATTTCATACTAAGAGGATGTTTGAAAAGTCTGTAGTAGTGTATGAAATATTTGTTTATCCCACCCTAACCCTCCCCTTATAAAGGCTACGGTGTACACACAAGTCTGAAATAGTTTACTCACTTGGTTTTTCATGTCAGTTTTACCCCACCCTAACCCTCCCTTTATAAAGGGGAGGGAACTAGATTTCTTATTTCCCCCTTTTATAAGGGGGGTAATTTGACTTGTGTGTACACGGTAGCCTTATAAAGGGGAGGGAACCGGATTTTCTTGTTTTCCCCCTTAATCCCCCCTGATTAAGGGAGGTAAAAATGTGATTAAAATTACAGCCAAACACTTTTAAAACAACCTCTAAATGTAGGCGATATATAAGATATTTGGTGAAATTAAATATGCTTTATCTAGAATCTTTGTAGAGACGTAGCATTACTACGTCTCTATATTCTTTTTCACGAAATGTCTAATGAAAAACAGAAAACTCTGAGCGTCGGAAGTCGGCGCTCAGAATTTCAAAGACCAAACTGGCGTGGTGTAAATATGCACTCTTTATTTGCCTAACAGCTTAAAAACGATAGTTGCGATCGCGCACCCACATACTAACTGGCACAGCCTTACCTTGTGGATCTACTTTCGCCTTGACCACAATAGGTGGTACTTGTCCTCGGCGGGCGCGTTGGGCTTGTAAGTCGTTCCGAATCTGCTGCCGTTGGTTTTCTGGGATGTAATATGTTTCCAAGCCGTAGTTAACGGAACCATCCTGATAAACACCTTTTAAGGCTACTTGGTTAGCTCTAAGAGTTGTGGGGCGATCGCTACTTACTCGTAATGGTCTCCAAGCTCTCGGAACACCGCGACCAGAAGATAATTGCTCTTGCAAAGTCACGTAAATATTGGTTCCTTCAGGCAATCTTCTGCCACTTCCACGACCTCTGCTGACTAATGTTTGCCACCCAGGCAATCTGCTCAAATTTGAGGTACGGGAGATGTTGTAATCTAAGGCTAAGGTGTTACCTTCTATCGCATTGTTAGGGTCTACAGGTACGGTTTGCAAAATCACCGTCTTACCTGTCACATCTGTATAAACTGCTTGGGCTGGTACTGCCATAATTAGCCCTGTTTGCAGCGCCAGGGGAGCAAGTAACCGCCAAAAAGGTAAGGGCTTATTCGATTTTTGTTCAGTAGCAATCAAGTAATCCCGAAAAGTCACCTTACTGGAAAATTCGGCTTCAGGAGACAAGGGTTTATTCTTAGATTCAGAAGAAGTATTAGTCATGAGCGTAGTCCTAAAAAGCAGAGGTCTTGAAGAGGTTAAAAGTAACGAGATTAGGACTAACGCAGAGAAACTTTAAAAACTTTGACGCACAGAGATTTTTAGCTAGGAGTTAGGAATCATTCAATTTTAGATTTAGTGAACTTTTCCTGAATTCTGACTCCTAAATTCTTTCATCTTTTGCACTACTTTTTACTTGTACTACCACCGGGTAGGCGGCGTTCAAACCAGAGTCCAGCGCTAATTAAAGCAGAACCGCACAGGACATAGACTAGCGACTTAAAAAGTAAGTCGGTGTCGTATTCCTGGACGCGACTGATAATTTGCAGTGTTACTAACAGCATACCGCCCCAAAAGGAACTTCTGTTGCTTAATTTCAATCCTTCTTGAATTAGTCCCCAGGCTAATGTTGCAAGAAGTACATTGAAAATAAAAATGCCAAGTTCATCAATCCGGCTGATAGTTTGATGCCAAAAAGGTACGATTGCAATAAAGACAAGAAATGTACTAATGACAGCAGTTGTGAAAATTACTTCGCGGCGCGGAGGGTTATTTCTTTGGCGCAATAGAAATAACCATTGCAATACCGCCAAGCCGCTAAGAATCCCCAAATCGATAATCGGCAGAGACTCGAATAAGTTTGTCAAATTCGTTGGCTGATTATAGCTATAATCTGGAGATTCCCAAACCCAACGAAAAGACAAAACGTAAAAGACGATGCCAAAGCTTAACAACGCTAAATTACGGGCTAGAGATTGAAACAATCTGTAATTTATGGTTGGAAAGAGTAAATCATCATAACTCCAGAATAATGCAGGTGGCAGTGTAAAAGCAAAAGACGCCACCCAAGGAGCTATATCAGCATAATTTAGCAGTGGCAGTGGATTAAGGTTAGCTTGTAAGGAACTAGCAAAAACAAAGGCTGCTAGACCAAAAATCCAACGGGATCGACAGAAGTAGGCTAAGGGTACAAATACCAGCCATGCCAACAAAGGCAGATGCTGCACTACTAACCGCGACCAAGTTAGCTCCCCTGAAGCGTACCATAAGTCTTCTAGTCCAGTCCAGTAGCCGATTTCCACAAGGATAATTGACAGAATTCCTAAAGAATTTAAGGACAAACTGAAGGCCATGACCACAACACCGAATCCCCAAGCGAGAAACAGTTGGGAAACTGAACCGACAATATTGAACATCTGGGCCATCAGCAGTAAATTTGCACCGAAGATGAAGGCGCTTAAAATTAGCAACCCCTCTCCTAGTAGGCGTTTGCTTCGTTCTGGCTTCTTCCCTTCAGGTGGCCTCCAGCTGTAAAATCCTGTGATGGCGATCGCAAAAAACAAACTCATCATCAGAATAATTTTGACTTCTCGCGATCCCCCCTGCCAGTTTCCTGATACAAAGGTAATTATGCCTAAGCATAAAAGGATGCTACCGATAGCGATCGCGATTGCTTTGTTGCGATCGCGTGCAGCAGCTTCCAAGTTTTTAAATTGATAACGTTCTGCTATCTGCTCATACTGCGAAGAACTAATTAATCCTTCATCCCTCCATAATTGTGCTTGTTTGCGTAATTTTTCCTGAAAACTATCTAAGAACATGACCTTCTCCGGTGCAGTGGGGTAGCTTGGCCATTGCGATCCCAATGGCGGTCATTATATTTTGAGTATGAAGCCAAAAGCCTTAATTACATTGTTCTTGTGTAACAGTTTGATTTTGATTTAGATACAACGTACTTCTATTAATTTATAATTGATAATCTTGATGGAAAAACCTTCTAATTTATTACTTAAAGTCTCACGGCGTTTGTTCGCCAATGTAGACGATCAAGAAAAGTTTATTGAGGCTTTAATGAATCCTCAGCCTTTTTCACCTAGTATTCTTTGGTGTCAACAAAAACCAGATATTGCGCCTATGGCAGTGGAAACACCAACAGCTTGGCAACCACAATTTATAGACCGCTTATCACTGGGAGAAAAACCTGGTAAGCATCCCTTGCATGAAAAAGGATATTTCTATTGTTTAGATTTTTCTTCGGTGTTTGCAGCTAGTACTTTGTTAGCTATTCCTGAGTCAGTGCGTTTAGTTTTTGATATGTGTGCTGCACCAGGAGGTAAAAGTATCTTTGCTTGGAGAGCTTTAAAACCTGAATTGCTCATCAGTAACGAAGTAATTGGCAAACGTCTGGGAATGCTAATTTCTAATTTGAAGCGTTGCCAGGTTAGCCCTAGTGCAGTGGTTAATCGAGATTCCAGTATTTTTGCCGAAATGTTTACTGGCTCTAGCAATCTAGTCATAGTAGATGCTCCGTGTACTGGACAATCTTTACTTGCCAAAGGTGAAAAAGCACCTGGATGTTTTCACCCAACTGCTATTAATAAGAGCGCAAATCGACAAAAGCGCATTATAGCTAACTCTGCTAAAATCGTCTCACCGCAAGGTTATCTGGCTTATATGACTTGTACATATTCACCAGAAGAAAATGAGCAGGTTTGTGAATGGTTTTTAGAACGGTTTCCCCAGTTTGAAGCGATAGAAATTACTAATTTAGCCAAATATCAATCGCATTTAATGACAATACCTTGTTATCGGATATTTCCTCAAGATAGATTAGGTGCTGGTGCATTTACAGTCTTGTTTAAAAATACTAATGAATATGAGCCTAAAGAAATAGATTTAAATACAATTTCTTCGTTGTATATTTACCAAAATTTGAAAAATTCAAGTGAGATCATGTCCGGATCATTAGTTAGGACTTAGTTAGGTAACTATATTTAATTAAGCGTAACCCTTCTGTCGTTTTTTTATCACTATAATCAAAGAAAAATTTTAGCCAACTTATATATAAGTTACAGAATGTTCTTTTTCTCTATTTAGAAGGATAAAAGAGCACTAGGGCATCTTACTTAAAGTATCAGCGACCTTGTAAACTAACTCCTTAACAAAATTTAGGTGAGGTAAATAAACTACCTCACCTAAATTTTAAAATATAATTTACAGACTAATAGTCCATCAATTTGGAGAACACTTGGCGCAAAAATCAGGACTGAATTTGCAGTATTGACTACCTGTTAGTGGGTAAACTGTACAATAAGGGAAACTTGTAAGTTGAATTTTGGCTGTTTGTAATTTGGAGCCATTTGCCAATGTTTCAGTAAGTTTGGTTTTATCAGCCAAAAGGATAGCTAAAAGCTTCGGTAACGCTATGCAAGCAGCAATATTGAGCAGCGTTAGCATGATGGCGTCTATAAAATTCATAGGTAATCATCTCCTGTGAAACATAGGCGATTGCTGTTCTTAGATGCAAACACAATCCATTGCTTGCACTCTATGTAAATTAACTTTAACATAAATTTTTGTAAATATAAACGTGGAATTCCTGGAATTATCATACACAGAAGGGTATGTGGATAATAAGGATGGATATTGTAGCGTAATAACAAAATAAGCTGGAAAACGATCAGTTTAAAATCTTTAGGTAAGGTGTTATGTCAAAAACCCAAACCGCGTCTTCTTTTTTATCTAACATCAGTGAGCAAGAACGGCAAGCATTAAAGCGCTTGGTAGATTACACAAATGTGGAATCGCTACCAGAAATTTGGCCATTGGCAGCTCAACGATTTGGTGATATTGTTGCCCTCCGCAACCCTCACGCTAAACCAGAAGTAGCGATTACTTATACCCAGTTGGCAGAGCAAATGCAACTATTTGCTGCTGGGTTACAGGCGTTGGGAGTAAAAGTAGGCGATCGCATTTCCTTAATTTCTGACAATAGTCCTCGCTGGTTTATTGCCGATCAAGGCATAATGACTGCTGGAGGCGTTGATGCGGTTCGTAGCTCCCAAGCCGAAAAAGAAGAACTGTTGTTTATCATCGCTAATAGCGGTAGTACAGCGATCGTCGTTGAGGATTTAAAAACACTTAAAAAACTACAAGATCGCCTCAACGATTTACCAATTCAAGTGGTCATCTTACTTTCCGATGAAGCACCACCAACAGGCGAAACCCTAAAGTTACTCAACTTTTCGCAGTTGCTCGAAATTGGGAAAAGCCATAATTTTGTGCCAGTCAAGCAAAATCGTGAGGCTTTAGCAACCCTAATTTATACCTCTGGCACCACAGGTAAACCCAAGGGTGTAATGCTGTCTTATAGTAACTTGATGCACCAAGTGACAACCTTTGGCACAGTATTGCAACCAAATGCAGGCGATATAGTTCTCAGTATTTTGCCTTCGTGGCACAGCTATGAACGAACTGTTGAATATTACCTACTATCTCAAGGTTGTACGCAAGTTTATACCAACTTGCGCTCTGTAAAAGGGGATTTGAGACAATTTAAACCCAACTACATGGTGGGTGTACCCCGCCTGTGGGAATCGATTTATGAAGGAGTGCAAAAGCAGTTTCGCGAACAACCAGCCAAAAAGCAACGCCTAATTAAATTTTTATTGGGCATTAGCGAAAAATATATTAAAGCGCGGCGAGTTGCTCAGGGATTGGATTTAAATAATCTTCATGCTTCAGCCGCCGAACGATTAACAGCTAAGATCCAAGCATCAGCTTTATTACCCCTCCATGCCTTGGGAGAACGACTGGTTTACGCCAAAGTTCGGGAAGCCACAGGGGGACAAGTTAAGCAGATGATTAGCGGTGGTGGTGCGCTTCCCAGACACATAGATAATTTCTTTGAAATTATTGGTGTGCAGATTTTGCAAGGCTATGGCTTGACAGAAACTTCTCCTGTCACCCATGTACGGCGTCCTTGGCGAAATTTGATTGGCGCATCAGGGCAACCACTTCCGGCAACAGAAGCTAAAATCGTCGATCCTGAGACAAAAGCGACTTTACCAATAGAGAAGCGAGGCTTAGTATTGTTAAGGGGCCCGCAGATCATGCAAGGCTATTACCAAAATCCCGAAGCGACAGCGAAAGCAATTGACGCCGAAGGTTGGTTTGATAGCGGCGATTTGGGTTGGCTGACACCACAAGACGACTTAGTACTGACTGGCAGGGCTAAAGATACGATTGTATTGACTAACGGGGAAAACATCGAGCCACAGCCGATCGAAGATGCGTGTTTGCGATCGCCATACATCGATCAAATTATGCTCATCGGCCAAGATCAGCGCAGCCTGGGAGCCTTAATTGTCCCCAACGTCGAAGCCTTAGAAAAATGGGCAGCAAGTCAGAATCTAACGCTGGATACGCTGGGCAATCAGGTGACTTCCTCAGATAGTCAAAAAATTGACTTCGAGAGTAGAATGATC
Organism: Nostoc sp. DedQUE09; assembly: GCF_034530915.1. Taxonomy (NCBI): domain Bacteria; kingdom Bacillati; phylum Cyanobacteriota; class Cyanophyceae; order Nostocales; family Nostocaceae; genus Nostoc; species Nostoc sp. DedQUE09. The sequence continues at coordinate 6,521 of NZ_JAVRCE010000101.1, read as the reverse complement.
CAGGATTTATTTCGCCAAGAATTGAATCGGGAAGTCCAAAATCGTCCAGGCTATCGACCGGATGACCGCATCGGAACGTTTAAACTCATCCTGGAACCGTTTTCCATCGAAAATGGCTTGATGACACAAACACTAAAAGTTCGCCGACATGTCGTCACGGAACGCTATCGCGATATTATTGACGGCATGTTTGCCTGATCATTCCACCTGCTAACTGTAAAGAGTGAACGTGAAATATTTATGGATGTCTCCAAATCTAATTTGCTTCTGAAACGCGTCGTTAACGTCAAAGTCATTGTGACTCCCCTGTGGAAAGAGGAAGTACAACAGCAGCTGCAAACCCAGATCAATCAACTCGATCAGCAACTGCAACAGCTAGACGTTGAAGGACAAAGAGCGATCGCGGCAATTCAAAAGCAGAGTCTGCAACCACCTGGCCCCCAGACCCTCCAACAAATTGACAATATCCAACTCCAAGTCAATCAAAAGAAAAGTGAATTTTTGGAGCAAAAAAATCAGTTGCTGCAAAATCTTCAGCAAGTGCAGTTTCTCCAGCAAGATCAAGAAGTCAACCAATTCCAAATGGAAGGCTTTTTCCGGGTAGAAATCGGTGATAACCTGATTAGCAAAATGCAAGTTGAAATCGTTCTGCGCGATGGCGTTGTAGAAGAAATTCGCGGCGACATTTAAATTTGTCATTTGTCATTTGTCCTTTGTCATTTATTTTGTGACCAATGACTAATGACTAATCACAGATGTGATTTAACTTAGTTTGAGAGCGGCTCCCAGCCCAACATTCCACCTGGGAGCCAGCCCAAACAATTTGCCACACTGGAGGTGAGCTAATAAAAAGCGATCGCCCAAAGGTTGTCATCTCCGCTCGATATTTAACCGTCCCAACTGAATTATTACCCCGCTTGATTTGTGTAATTGTCACTAACGCCTGATTTGGTTGGGGATAAACTACCTCTATCTTTCGCGATCCTCCCACTGCTATCTCCTCAAAGGCATTCAGGGCGAGGGTAGTAGGATTACTGCCTTGGAGAGATGAGTTAAGTTTTTCTAAAGGTATAGTTTGATAATCGGAACGCTCTGAGAATGCTGCAACTTCCTGAGACTGATGTATTGCTCCCATCTGCTGGGTTTGCTCATCACTAGTCTCAACAATCGGTGCAGATTGTTGGTGCTGGATAATATAAACTCCAGCACCAACCGTAGCAGAGATACTTAATATCACAATCAAAAAGAATTTCAGCTTTGCCGACATAAAAGTAAACAGGAATTTCAAATAGGTTTATTACCAATTTTGAATTCTAAATTGAACTACATCCCATATCCTCTATCCGTGAGAACCTCTTGTATCTTAAGTAGTGGTTATGAGGAATATTAAATAGCAATCCCATTTAATCTGTGAGAAACTCGTGGTGGTTTTTGCAAATCAATGACTAAAACGAGATCAAGATATTGGCTAGCCATTGAAGATAGCTCTGTATTATAGACTTCTAAGCTATATTTAGGTTCCTAGAGTCATTAGTGAATAGCCAATGCCCTTGAGGAGTGCTGAGTGCTGTTAGCGGTAGCGGGGCATTTAGCCCATGCTGAGTGAGGAATTTTACTTCTTTACTCGGAACTCAGAACTTGGAACTACTATGCCCAATTCCCAATGCCCAACCTAAAATATAAACAGTCTAAAACTCTCCCATCAAGATACAATTCGATCTGACAAAAACTGTTAAAGTCCATAAACCATTGATTTCCAAACCACCCTATGAGCATTCACGAAGTATTTATGCCGGCGCTGAGTTCCACCATGACAGAAGGCAAAATCGTTTCCTGGGTGAAATCGCCTGGGGACAAAGTGGAAAAAGGCGAAACAGTGGTGGTTGTAGAGTCAGATAAGGCAGATATGGATGTAGAAACCTTTTATGAAGGATTTCTTGCCCATATCATAGTTGAAGCTGGTGAAACTGCCCCGGTAGGATCTGCGATCGCCTTCATCGCCGAAACGGAAGCTGAAATTGAACAGGCGAAATCTCTTGCCAATTCTGGCGGTGCGGCTGCTAATACTACCTCTTCCCCGGAACCAGTTGCCGCCACAGCCTCAGTTGCAACACCTGCCTTAGCGTCTCAAAACGGGTCTAACCACAAAGAAGGAAGGCTTGTAGCTTCACCCCGTGCCCGCAAGTTAGCCAAAGAACTCAAAGTTGATTTAACTACACTCCAAGGTAGCGGCCCCCACGGGCGCATTGTCGCCGAAGATGTAGAAGCATTGTCTAACAAAGGCAAGCAACCTGCACCTGCCCCAGTTGCTCCACCCGCACCTGTACCAACCAACGCCCCAGTTGCCCCCCCAGCACCTCGGACACCTGCACCTGCACCCGTAGCGGTTGCTGTTCCTGGTCAAACCGTACCTTTAACTACCTTCCAAAATGCCGTAGTGCGGAACATGGTAGCTACCATATCCGTGCCCGTCTTCCGTGTCGGTTATACAATTAGCACTGATGGGTTAGACAAACTTTATAAACAAATTAAATCCAAAGGCGTGACAATGACAGCGCTACTGGCGAAAGCTGTAGCAGTGACATTGCAAAAACACCCATTGTTAAATGCTAGCTACTCAGACCAGGGTATTGTTTATCATTCTGATATCAACATTTCTGTCGCAGTAGCGATGGATGATGGCGGATTAATTACACCTGTGCTGCAAAATGCAGACGCAGTGGATATATATTCTCTATCGCGTACTTGGAAATCTTTGGTAGAACGTGCGAGGACAAAACAACTACAGCCTCAAGAATACAACAGTGGTACTTTTACCCTGTCCAATTTGGGGATGTTTGGCGTAGATAAATTTGATGCGATTTTACCGCCTGGACAAGGTTCAATTTTAGCGATCGGGGCATCCCGTCCGCAAGTAGTAGCAACACCCGACGGTTTATTTGGCGTGCGTCAACAAATGCAAGTAAATATTACTTCTGACCACCGGATTATTTATGGTGCCCATGCTGCGGCATTCCTGCAAGATTTAGCAAAATTGATTGAGACAAATCCTCAGTCTTTGACACTGTAGTTTTGAAAAGACACCAAATTTAAATGTTAGCGCTATCAGCGAGCAGCAGTTTTTCGTAGAGTAGCGCTAACAAGAAACAATACTTACACTTAAATTTTTTATGGACAAACTATATGGCGATATTACGTCTCTACATGAGTTTATGTCCAAACTGATATCAAAGTGACATATGACAATACCCTGAAATATCTGGTTGAGGAGTATCCAGAAGATTTTATCCGCTACTTACTCGCATCTGAAGCAACGGATATCCAGATTCTCAAAACAGAATTAAATCAAGAGCCAATTCGTGCTGATTCAGTAACATTTTTGCAAACTGCTAATCAAATACTGCATTTAGAGTTTCAAACTTTACCAGCATCGACTCCACCCTTGCCACTGCGGATGTTGGACTATTGGGTGCGGCTATATCGACAATACAATTGTGATATTGAGCAGATAGTGATTTTTCTTAAACCGACAACTTCAGAAGCTGTCTTTATAGATCAATTTACTGCCCGCAATACTAGCCACCGTTACCGCGTCATCCGAATTTGGGAACAAGATCCAGAACCTTTATTGTTATCTCCTGGTTTATTACCTCTAGCAACTTTGGCGCGAACAGATTCTCCTCAAAGTCTACTCCAACAGGTAGCAGTTCAGGTGAGTATGATTGAAGAAGAAGCCACCAAGCAGACTATCTCGGTATGTACCCAACTTCTAGCAGGGTTAGTATTCGAGCCAGAACTAATTCGTCAGTTTTTGAGGAGAGAAGATATGAGAGAATCTGCAATTTATCAAGAAATTCTTGAAGAAGGACTGCAAGAAGGGAGACAACAAGGCATTGAGCAAGGGATTGAACAAGGGATTGAACAAGGTATTGAACAAGGTATTGAACAAGGAAGACAATCAGAACTAAGGCTAGTAATACGTCTATTAACTCGTCGGCTTGGTTCAATTAATTCTCAGTTACAATCTCGGTTGCAAGAGTTGTCCTTGGCTCAGTTAGAAAACTTGGGTGAAGTATTACTAGATTTCGCTAGTGAAGCTGATTTGATGAATTGGCTTAATACAATAGAAAGTTAGAGTTTGCTTTAAAGCTTTTTACCAGTTACAAAAAAAGTCAAATTTTCGTACCAAGCTCCTTGTTCAGTTGCTTCTGCTTCAGTTTTTTGACTATATTCTGCTTTTAATTGTGCCATTTGCTCTGATGAAACCTGTAACAAGGGGTTTTCTTTAGGATGAAACCATCCACCATTCCATTCTTTAGCTTGCTCTATATTGCGGTAGAAACCTAGTTGTTGGGTCTTCACTTCAATATCCTTAAAACCAGCTTCTGCAAGCAGATGATGACATTTTTCGGGTGTACCTGTTGGCTCATTGATACTTGTCAGCGCAATGCCATGTTTATCACAGATTTCGATTATAAGTGGCGCTCCACAAGATTCCTCAGAGCAACAAGAAAAACCGAGAGTTCCCCCTGGCTTAAGAAAACGATACCATTTACGTAGAGCAGCAGGAATATCTTTAAAATAGACTATTGCTGTAGAGCAAAGAATTACATCGAAACTCTCATCATTGAAGTCGATATACTCAGCATCGGCTTTAATAAGTTCGATATTTTGTAAGCCTAATTCATCAATTTTCTGTTGTGCTTGAGCTAGCATCACTGAAGAAAAATCTACTCCAGTGACTTTTCCTTCGGAACCAATAATTTGTGAAACAGCAATGGCAATGATACCTGTGCCAGTTGCCATATCCAATACTTTTTGTCCCTTTTTTAGTTGAACTAAATCTAGTAGAGGGAGAGCGCGATGAATCGTATAATCGTTGTCATAGCTAGTTCTGCTATCGAAAAAATCAATTACTCTTTTCTTATACTGTTGTTCGTATTGGCTATTTTGCATGATATTCTCGATTTCACTGGTCAATTATGAGAATAAATTATGAGTGAAACTTCTGTCTTCTGAAAACTTGCTTTTAAAATTTTTAAATCTTGCAAAATCCTAAAAGTTATATCATTTCTCTATATGCTTTGGGTGTGATTCCTATATGCTTCCGAAAAAGGGTGGTAAAGTTGCTTTGGCTAGAACAGCCAACTTGAAGTGTAATTTCGATAAGAGGTAATTGAGTATAAGTGAGTAAAAATTTAGCTCGCTCAATTCGGCATTGAATAACGTATTGATGTGGAGAAAGACCCATTAAACGTTTAAACCAACGACAGAATGAATAAGAATTCATATTCACTAGACTAGCCAGTTCTACCAGCGTTAATTCTAGTGCTATGTTGTCATAAATATAATCAATTACCTCCCGTAATTGACGCTTGGAAAGATTAACCTCAAATGCAATTAGTTGCTGTGTTCCAGAATAAGTCTTGAGGAGATGGGCTGCTAGAGCAGTAGCAACTGATTCACCATATAGTTTACCAGATGGATATCCGGCTTCAAGCTCTGCTTTGAGTGCCATTCCCAGATGAAGGATTTGGCGATCGCAGACTCCGCGCTGTGGGATAATTTCAATAGTGCGATAGCTCCCAACAATCAGCTCATCTGCTACTCTCTTAAATAGGCTGGAATCAAAAGAAACTAGAAGAAATTTTATTTCCTGGTGCCAACGCGCTTGAGTCGGAATCCCCTTTGGAGTCACATTAACCAAACCTCTCCTCATCTGCGTACTGTGTAACTTTCCACCTGCTAGCCGCCAGTCTATTTGACATGAATTACCAAGCCAAATATTAATGCTGTGCTGCTGTAAACAAAGCTCTGGACATTCAAAGGCGGGTAAATAATGCTGCTCAAGCACAATCCCGTTCCAGTGATTAGTGCTGGATAAAATAGGAGGTTTGCTGCTCATCGGCACAAGATTTCCGCTTGCCACATGAATGGCTGAGAGTTGTTCAGATTTCATGTTGCTACTCACTTATGAGCTACTACAAAAAAGATAGTAAGCTAATGCGTGACAAAGTTACACTATTAATTTATTTTCATTAGCGCTGTCTGATAGCTCTATTTGTTCAGTCGATTCACTTAAAACAATCATTTCTTCCTCAGCGTCCCTCTGCGTTGAAAAAATAAAAAAGGTGGGCATTACCCACCCGACAAACTTATCCCTTAACACAAAGAACTTGCTTGAGAGTCGCTACAACCTCAACCAAATCTGCTTGATTTGCCATAACTTGTTCTATCGGCTTATAAGCACCAGGAATCTCATCTAACACACCCTCATCTTTGCGGCATTCTACACCATTTGTTTGCTCGATCAAATCATCAAGTGTATAGACATTTTTTGCCTTATTTCTAGATAGCAAACGCCCTGCACCGTGAGAGCAAGAACAAAAACTATGAGCATTACCTTTACCCTTAACGATGAAAGACTTTGCCCCCATCGAACCAGGAATAATCCCATAATCTTCAGTCTGGGCGCGGACTGCACCTTTACGAGTCACGTATACATCCTCGTCAAAATGCAC
>NZ_JAVRCE010000100.1:16014-19691 GCF_034530915.1 Nostoc sp. DedQUE09 | reverse complement strand
TAACGGAGATAAAAGGTGGATTCATCCAGTTCAAATACTCGTTAACGGAGATAAAAGGTGGATTCATCCAGTTCAAATACTCGTTAACGAAGATAAAAGGTGGATTCATCCAGTTCAAATACTCGTTAACGGAGATAAAAGGTGGATTCATCCAGTTTAAAGATTTATTTTAATTTTAACTTTTCACGGGATTTGGAAGGTCAGAAAGTATCGCAGACAACAAAACTTTTCTCAATCACCGCACTCAAGAAAACTTTTCGACTTATTCAACACTGTTAGGATTGATTTAGAGACTTGTGGAATCTGCTCTTCCTATAACAGACTGGACTTGCATAATTTACTGTCAATAATTATTGACTCACATTATGAACCGCTTTACCTCTATTTTGCTCGCCGGCTTGATAGCATCTGCATCAGCTTTGGCTATTTCTCCAAAAGCTGATGCTAATACACCAGCATCTTATCTTGCTCAGTTAGATAACAATAGCTACCAACGCAACGATGATGGTAACTATGAACGTCATAATCGTCATTATAAAAATGGTGATTATGACCGCCAGAACGACCTTCGCAACATTCGTGACAATCGCCGTTATGACCGCGATAACAATCGCCGTTATGAGCGCGATAACAATCGTCGCTATGAGCGCGATAACAATCGCCGCTATGACCGCGATCATAACCGCCGTTATGACCGCGATAACAATCGTCGCTATGACCGCGATAACAATCGTCGCTATGAGCGCGATAACAATCGCCGTTATGAGCGCGATAATAATATTCGCAACATTTATGACAATAACCGTCCCTATGAACGCGATCGCCACTGGGGTCGTGATTAATCCTTCCGCCCAATTTATTAAGCTTAGTTCCAGGTGAACTGAGCGTTGATTATTCTTGGCGGTAAGACAGATACAATCTCTTTTTCCACTCATTCTAATATCTGACTTTTCACTCTTATCTAAAAAACTTCGCTTCTATCCCCTAGTAAGGAAGCTTGCTCAGGGATTAGCTTTAGCGTTAGCTTTTTTAAATGATGTGAAAAGTCAGATTTTTATTAAATCAGGAATTTGTCCTCAGGCTAGAAGTCTCTTTGTTATACAAATTCAATTAATGATTGCAACACATCCTTGGGTAAAGACGCAATGAATCGCGTCTCTACAAATGGTCTATTTGTCGTATTATTTTTTCAAATTGGTATTAATTACGAATTAATATCACGTCCTTGGCCGCAACAATTGCACAAAGGTATCACTCACAGTATGGTCTTTGGTATCAGCGGCGTATTGAACTAATTTTTCTTTCAATTCTGTGGCAGCATCTAACGGGAGTAAAGTTGCTAGTAAAAAGTAGACACCACGAAAGCGGGGGTCATTCATGTGATCAATGAGCCGATTTTTAGCTTCCTCACTCTCGCCGAGAAAGTTTTGCACTAAAAAGAAATCCATAATCTTATCGTGGCGGAAGTACCATTCTCTCTTGGCTTCGCCTTTTTCGTCTTGCCACTGACGGCTGACAACCATTTTATATTTATCGTCTTCTAAAGACTGTAATACCTGGTAAAATTCATCCGCAGGTAATGCTTGCTCATCCTTCAGCCGCATTTGATAGACAGCATCGGAGAATTTTTTTAGCGGAAATTCCTGGTTCCACTCTTGCAAATATTCTGCTGCCATCAATTGATATTGATGTTGTTGCAAGTGAAATAAATCGGGGTATTCGCCTTGGGATAGCATCAAGGCTACCACAGTTAAATCCATTGGATTAGAGAGAACCTTCTCAATCGCGCTTAATTCTTGTGGTGATTGCTGATTACTGAGGGCTTTGGTTAAAAAACTAGCAGTGGCTTGCTCATAATTAGTACCTTGAACTTTGGCATTTTTGGGCAGTCGTGGCTGACGGGAAATCAGAAATTGCTGAATTTGTGGTTCCTCAAGGGGGAGCAATTTATATATTTTGGCTGTTGAGGGTGGTGTCCACTCTAGGGGTTGGGTGGTCATGATGATGTTACCCCGGAAATAGCTTTCGGCAAACTGACAGATTTTTGCCCTAGTGTCGGCGGTAACTTCATTAAGTCCGTCAATGCAAATATCTAATGCGCCACTGTAAATTAAATTCTTGAGAAAATCAGCATCTTGTGCTTGTCCGTGCAGCTTGGCTTGAATTGCTTCAATTACCCCTTTGTCACACTTGTGTGCAAGTAGATAAACCACAAGCCGCCCAGAAGTTTTTACCAAATAGCGCAGAAACATCGACTTACCCAAGCCAGAATCACCTTCCAAGATGACTTGTCCTTTGATGCTAGGTAGCACTTGGGTAATTGGTACGGGTTCGTCTACACCGGGAACTTTCACTTTAGAGTTTGGAAAGTAAGCTTCAGGGTTAAATTTATCTAATTCGGCATCGGCTAGTAGGGAAGGCTTGAAGGGTTCAAATAACTTTTCGCGGAAAAAGGGAACCCAAGTGAGAATTAAGCCAACGTAGCCAATACCGAGAATGCGCCTCACCCAAGGATTCCAGAAGAAGATAGCTTGGACTTGGGGAAATTTGGGATAAGCGAAGATGAGGACAAGCCAAAAGGCAGCATGAATCAAAATAGTAGTTCTGGCGTTGAACAACCACTGCCAGCTTTTGACGTTAACTATTATTGATTGCAGCGAATCAGCTTCGTTGTATCCGGCGTTTTTGAGGTTGTTGTAGTGAGTTTCTAAAATAGCAATATCTTGTGGTTGCCAAAAGACTTTTCTCGCAACTACAGCAATTTGCTTTGCTAAGTCTTCCCGTAATCGTGCTAAACCTTGGCTAGGTTCCCAGACTTGAGCAAAGATTTTGAGAGTTTTATCACCGCGATCGTGAGTTAATGAAGTAGGAATTGTTTTAGTGTCAGGAAAACCCAGCCATGTGAGCAGTGTTTTAACTTCATCAGTGCCACCACCCAGGAAATATGTCAAAAATCGCCACTGTTCAAATTCTGATTGACCTGCATAATAGACGCTATCCAGAGTTAGCACAACATTATTTAGGTTGAGTGGTTCTATCTTCCCCAATACTTCTGCTACAAGGTAACGAAGACTTAAGTCAACGGATTTATCCTTGACAATATCAGCAATGTCTTTAACATAAGGTTTGGCAGTCTCCCCCAGATTTCCCAATGCCTCTGCTGCAAATCTACGAACATTTAAGTCAAAGGATTTATCCTTGACAATATCAGCAATGTCTTTGACATAGGGTTTGGCAGCCTCCCCCAAATTTCCCAATGCCTCTGCTAAATATATACCAACGCTGAAATCAACGGATTTATCCTTGAGAATGTCAATAATGTCTTTAAGGTAGGGTTTGGCTGTCTCCCCGAAATTTTCCAATGCCAGTGCTGCACCGGAACGAACAGAGGGGTCAACGGATTTATCCTTGAGAATGGCAACAATGTCTTTGAGGTAGGGTTTGGCTGTCTCCCCCAGATTTCCCAATGCCTGTGCTGCACCGGAACGAACAGAGGGGTCAACGGTTTTATCTTTGAGAATGGCAACAATGTCTTTGAGGTAGGGTTTGGCTGTCTCCCCCAGATTTCCCAATGCCACTGCTGCACCGGAACGAACAGAGGGGTCAACGGTTTTATCTTTGAGAATGTCAGCAATGTCTTTGAGGTAGGGTTTGGCTGTCTCCCCCAGATTTCCCAA
>NZ_JAVRCE010000100.1:0-15914 GCF_034530915.1 Nostoc sp. DedQUE09 | reverse complement strand
GAATGTCAGCAATGTCTTTGAGGTAGGGTTTGGCTGTCTCCCCCAGATTTCCCAATGCCACTGCTGCACCGGAACGAACAGAGGGGTCAACGGTTTTATCTTTGAGAATGTCAGCAATGTCTTTGAGGTAGGGTTTGGCTGTCTCCCCCAGATTTCCCAAGGCTACTGCTGCATAGTAACGAACATGTTTGTTAACGGATTTATCCTTGAGGAAGTCGAGGACGTCCTTGATGTAGGGTTTGGCTGCTTTCCCCAGATTGCACAATGCCTCTGCTGCAAATCTACGAACAAATTCCTCAACTGATTTGTCGTTGAGGATGTCAGCGATGTCTTTGACATAGGGTTTGGCTGTCTCCCCCAGATTTCTCAATGCCTGTGCTGCACCGGAACGAACAGAGGGGTCAACGGTTTTATCCTTGAGGATTTTGGCAGCTTTTTGAGCAATATCTTCCGGTTTCTTCCCCAGAGATTTAAAATCTTTCAGATCATATTCAACTAATTTGTTGAATGCATACCCCTTCACTCCATCATATCCATCATCAAGAGCAGCAACGATACCGTTAATCTGTGCCACTTCCGTCTTAGGCTGTTCTTTCGCGCTTACCCAAGGCAGGGCGAGGAGGAGTGTCAACAGCAGGATAAAGGGAAAAATGAAAAAGGGCGACGATCGCTTTTTAATTATGTGCAAATACATTTGTATAATTTGTAATACTTCGGCTACGCTCAGTACAAGTTCGTAATTCGTAATTTATTTAGTAGGGAAAGAGAAGGGAGTTAGGTTTTTTACTAATCAAGCAGGAACCGCTACAGTTATCTTTTTATCGTCTGATAACTCAACCTAGCTAGAAATGGAATATTAATGTAATTATTACAGGTACAAGAATTTAAAAAGATACGCCCAAAGTATAATAATTAGCTTCCTTGAGCGATGGTGCGACGCCGAATAGCCCATCGTAGACATCGCCTACTCAAACCACTGCACGAGATAATAACAACACCTTGTTCAATTGTTAGCGATCGCTAATGTCTTTTGATAACCTCTGCAAACTACTATCCGAAAAACATCCTGCTACCTTTGCCAGTTGGGTATTAGGAACACCGCAAACTTCCGTCACAGTTCTCAAAACCGAATTGAGTATCGAACCAATTCGCGCTGATTATGTCACATTCTTACAACTACAAGGACGCATTCTCCATCTGGAATTTCAAACCAAACTAGAATCTACGCCACCCTTACCCTTGCGGATGCTAGATTACTGGGTACGCTTGTATCGTTTGTATCGTTTACCAATAACGCAAGTTGTCGTATTACTGCTTCCCCCTGCACCAGGAACAGTAATTGAAACTGTCTTCTGTGTCGAAACTACCCGTCATGAATATCGCGTGATTCGCTTATGGGAAGAAAATCCTGAACTATTCCTCAATGAGCCAGCTTTGTTACCCTTAGCACCACTGGCGGCAACCACGCAACCCCAAGCTTTGTTGCAACAAGTTGTGAGAAAAGTTAATCAACTTGAGCCAAGACAACGACCAGAAATTTCCGCGTATACCCAAATCTTAGCGGGGTTAAAATACAATCAAGATTTGATTCGACAATTATTTCGGGAGGGTATGATGCGCGAGTCAGTAATTTATCAAGAAATTCTAAGAGAAGGGGAACAACTAGGAGAACAACGAGGAGAACTAAGAGGACGAAAAGCAGAAGGGCAATTGCTCATTCTCCGTCTGCTGACTCGACGGGTAGGAGAATTACCCCAAGAGATGCTAGACCGGATTGAAACTCTCTCTTTAGAACAATTAGAAAATCTCGGTGAAGCATTGTTGGATTTTCAGGCTCAAGCGGATTTAGAAGCCTGGTTTAATACATTAGAGTTCAATTAACTTGAAGCCCCAAGGTTTGAGAGCCGCTAAAGCTATTTCTTCACTTACACCTTCATAAGCCTCCCATTCCAACGGATGCTCTTTAGGATGTCCGTCGCCGACATTACCTGCAACTTTAATTATTGGACAGTTGGCGATGCGATCGCGCTCTAGCCCTTTTGGAACTACTAGTTGGATTTTGTGCCCGATAAACTTCGCTGTACTTTCCTTAGCTACAGATTCGCGGATTAAACAAATATCACCAGCAGTCCCCCAAGTCGTTTGGTAAATGTGGAGGAAGGATATATAAGTTGCTGGTTTGATCGCTCTTTTTATAACGTGCATTATCTGTAATCCTTACACTATGAGTCAAAAATCATAAATCATACAAGTATTTTCTATCACGTTCGTAGGGAAGAATGTTCTTAACTCACATTTTGCACCTAACCCAGGCGGTTTTTAATCGCCTGGTGGAAGATGTAAAGCTCAAAAGACGATAATCGCCCACATACTAACTCCCAAAGCGATCGCTGCTAGGTGTTGCAGCATGAGCGATCGCACTGGTTGCTTGGCAATCTTTTGGGTTAATAACATAGTCATTAACACGGAGAAAATTAGCGTTGCACCTTGCAAAAAGGCAATCACAGCCGGGTGAGCAACTAATATTGGCAATTGTTCGCCACTCAAACCAAGAGTAGCAAAGGTAACAGGTAAAATTCGCCCGCCTTCGCCCAAGCCTAAACGCAGATAGTGAGCCAAGTTTCCCCCTAAAACTAATGGAAGATAGCTATATGCAAGCTCTACAAATTTTCGAGGCTTACGGTTAGCGTTGAACAGTTGGAGCAAGCCATAAGCCCCAAAGGTAAGAGCCGCTGGAATAATTAACACTAGCAGCGATAATCCCAAGTGTTGCCAAAAATCAGTTAAATCTAGTTGCAGCCCTAACCAAGATTGCAATTCTGGCAAGCGATGTAGATATATACCACCCAATAGCAAAAACAATAATGCTACTTCATAAGTACGGGGTACATGAGTTGTCCACAGTTCAATTCCAGGGGGACGCAAGTTGAACTCAACGGAACGATGGGGACAGGCTTTGAGGCAAGTCATGCACAGCACGCAATCTCGGTTATCTTCTAACTGCGCTGGGTGTGAGTATAAAGGACATCCATTGGTTTCTAGCCCTTCGCCTTTTTGCGGCCCACCTTTATAACATTGATACGTGGTGCAACTGGCAGAACATATCCCTTGCTGTGCCCGGAGTTCCGTCATTGAGAGTTTGGCAAATAAACCATTCATGCCGCCGATGGGACAGAGATAACGACACCAAAACCGCCGCTCAAAAAGAGCCGAGAAAATCATCGCCCCAGCAGTAATTAACAGCAGCAAACAAGCGCTGAGGTAAGCGGTATTTTCTAAATGCCAGAGTTCTTCCCATAAGAAAATTAGGGTAAATAAACCAAAGAGGAACCATCCGCCCCATTTCTCAGCTTGTTCTCTCGGCCAGCGCTTGAGTTTTCGAGGCCACAGCCATAAAGATAACTTTTGAGTAATTTCCCCGTAAATCATGAAGGGACAAACAGAACACCAGATACGTCCCAAAAAGGGAAAGAGAAATAAGAAGAAAGGCCACCACCAAGCCCAAAATAGATTTAATACGAAATTGCGATCGCGGGTTTGCGGCCCAATAAATAATATTGCAACAATAATCGCAAAAGCTGTTGCAGTAAAACCATAATTAATGCGATCGGGCCACCAGTCACTACGTAAAAACCGCCTTAAGGAAGGATAGGCATTTAACAGATTTACCCGAAATCGTTTTTTCTTAGTTTCGGCTGGCCAGAAAATTTCTTCTGTTAATTCATTTGCACCCTCAGCTTGGACAATCGCTCTTTCTACCAGATTTTTCAATTCTTTGAGGTTGCCAGGAAAATCATAAGACTGGAGGCGACGCAAAGCTTCTGGGGTAATATGCGGTTTAGAAACGCCTCTAGAGCGAGTGTAAAGACTGGTATAATATTCAACTTGTGTCTGAATATCAGCTTTCCGCACCCGTAGCGGTGGTACTTTTATAATGTGACCAATACAGCGTTCAATTGTCGGCTGAGTTTTTTCTGAAACAATGAGAATTCTGGCTTTACTGGGACGAGCTTCGGCTACTGGGTCTCCAGAACGACTGACGGGGGTATATGTACCAGTTTTGAGCAAATCCGTCACGGCAGGTAATAATTCTTTGGGCAATTCTTGGATGTTGTTGAAAACTAGAGTACCTTCCCCCAACCATTCCAACAGTCCGGGTTTGCCGCCAGCGCGACCAAATAAATCTGCACCGCTAGTTTGGAGAATACCACAATTTACTTTAATAATTGGTTCCCGCCGTTTGGGAGAACCAAAGTGGATGAGAGCTGCTATATTGTCTTTTTCTAACCCTGGTTCTCCGAAAATATCCACTGATTCGCGGTCAGCAGCTGCTTCTCGAATTTGCTCCCGCAACCGTACAGCATAGCGACTTGTACCGACAATTCCCCGTTGCGCTTTGGTGACTAAATATGGCCGCAAGGCAATAGAACGTTCTTGTTCATAGCCAAGTGCAGATGTTACCTGAGCTAATTCTTGAGCCAATTGACGCGAAAAAGCCTGAGCAATTTCGGGGTATTGAGTGACTAATTCCCGAAATTTAGCAGCAGGTACAACCCACAAGTGACATTCGGTTACTGTCGTAATTGTGAATGGAGTTAATTCTTCCAACAGCAATTCTTTGAGTTCAATCACTGCACCGGGGAGAAATCCACAAGCTAAAGCTGGGTTGCTTTGATTGGTGCTATTGCTTTCAAGTTGACCTTCTACAAGAATATAAAGAGCTTCTGGAGAATTGCCTTCACTAACTAAGTCAGTTTCGGCACTCACTACTTGTTCTTCAATTACTTGAGCGATCGCATTTAATACTTCAGGTGAGAGAATTCCTAAAGACGTGCGTTCTTGTAGCCATGTAACCGTTTCTGGAGATGTCATATTAAGTTCTCCCTGTAGGCTGCTGTATAACAAGAATTATCCCTGAAAGGGTATGTCAAAATATCTATATTCAGTTGTTGTGCATTAATACACAATGTGCAATAGACTTTTTGCATAAACTACAAAATTTGAACCCCACCCCGTCAAAGCTACGCTTTGTCTTCCCTCCCCAAGTTGGTTACGGTGTATACACAAGTCCTTCTCACCCCTCTAACTCCCCCAATTGGGCTACGGTATACACAAAAGTCTTCTAAAGCTGCCCCACATCTTGCTCTGCTATGCCAATACATTGACTTGTTATGCCAATACATTGACTTGTTATGCCAATACATCGACTTGTTATGCCAATACATTGACTTGTTATGCCAATACATCGACTTGTTATGCCAATACATCGACTTGTTATGCCAATGCATCGACCTGCAAAGATTAGCCCACCCTAAGCTACACTGCAACTCTAAAAAACTTGTGTGTACGCCGTAGCCGATGCTTTGGGGAGGGGATTAATACCATTTCACGAAATGTTTGATAATGGTTTGTCTCTAACTCTTTCCCCCTGCTCCTCGGTCACTGAGCCTGTCCTGAGCGTAGCCGAAGGGCGCAGCCTCTCGTAGAGAAGTGCTGCTAGCTATTTGTCTTTCTAGCGAACGATATCTCCCTTGCCCAAGTAGACTCTATTTAAGTTCACTAAACAACGAATGGGCAAACAAAGCGGCTTGAGTGCGATCGCGTAAACTCAACCGACTCAAAATATTAGTAACATAGTTCTTAACAGTGTTTTCTGAAAGAAACAGCGATTCGGCAATTTCCCGGTTATTGGCTCCACAAGCAATTAACCGCAATACATCTAATTCTCTGGGTGTGAGTTGCGCCAATTCTGGAGGAGTTTGCACAGACGGGGCAGGTGCGGCAATCGGCGTGAGTGCTTTCTCAAACAATCCCGGGCCAAGTAGGGTTTGTCCCTTGTAGACGGATAGAATTGCCAACATTAATTCATCTGGTTCGGTGTCCTTGAGCAAATAGCCCTTTGCACCCAACCGCATCGCCTGGAAAACATACTCATCATCATCGAAGGTGGTGAGGACGAGAACCTTAATTTCAGGATGTTGTTGAGCGATCGCTTTTGTAGTGGCAACTCCATCCATTACGGGCATCCGAATATCCATTAGCACAATATCGGGTTGCAGCGCGGCAATCTGTTCAAGTGCTCGTTGCCCATTTTCTGCCTCACCGATTATATCATGTCCGCTTAATTGCTTAATTAAACCCGAAGAACCCCACCCCGCCAAAGCTATGCTTTGTCTCCCCTCCCCGCCTGCGGGGAGGGGTTGGGGGTGGGGTTCTTTTATTATGGGTAATTTGGCGGACATGATATTATCTGCATCTCTGCATTCGACTCAAGCATACTCTTAAGTCCCTGGCGAATAAGATGCTGATCGTCAACTAATAAAATCCGAATCATAAGCTAAAACACTAACAGCTTTGAGAGTGGCAAAGAAACAGAAATACAGCAACCTGTTCCTAGTTGACTGTGGAGATTCAACTGGTCGCCCAATGCAACCGTCCGTTCTCGCATCCCTTGTAATCCAAACCCGGTTGTATTTTGAGTGGGGTTAAAACCTTTTCCATTATCTTCGATTGACAAAGGTTTTTAGCCTTAACTGAACCGTATTGGGTTTTACGCCACTGCAACATTATTGTCTTCTGCCTTCTTCCCATCTGTTTGCCCTAGATAAGACTTTTTATGACTAAATAATACAAAGCACTTTAAATTTACTTTCAAACACCTAACTATTGAGGTCTTTTTCATGCTGTGTTTATTTAAAAAACAGCTTAATTTAGATTCATGGTTAAACAACAGGTTCTAAAGAGGGCAAGCACAAAACTAAATAACTAAGGCTCTATTGAAAATAATAAATGTTCTTTATTTTCATCCAACTATCAGCCCTTCTATTCCAGTAAATGTCGATTTAAATCGGAATTTACATCTGTGCAAACCACAACTTAATCTGAACTTGACCACATCACAATCAACATCTAAAGGACAAAAAAAATGACATTTTTCAATCTTGGTACACTTGGTAGCACCCCTGTTGTTAAGAATAGCTTGGATTTAACTACATCTGATCCCACGGATGTCTTTCAGTTCAAAATCACCAGTGGCAAAAACATCAACCTGTCTCTAACAGACATTAGTGCTGGCGATGATGCTGACATCCGATTGTTTAAAGATGCTAACCTTAACGGTGTATTGGATGACTTCGACCGAAAAACTGGACTTGTTTCCAATCGGGGAAGCAACCAAGATGAAGCGATTAACTTTAAAACTAGTTCAGGTACTTTTTTTGCCGAAGTATCTCGCTTTGCTCCACGTAGTTCAGGCGATGTCAGTTACAATTTAGCCTTGTCTGCAACTGAACCTGCTGGAACTCTTCCGATTTCAGCCAGTTCCAGCAACCTTCTACCTAAGGAGTTTGTACTTGGTAGCTTGTCAGGTAATGTCACTCGTACAGGTAACGTCAGTAACACTAATACTACCGATGTTTACAACTTTTCTTTGGGATTTCGTCAAGGTGTCAACATTCAATTGGACGGATTAAGCAGCGATGCTGATATACGGCTGATTCAAGACTCTAACAACAATCGCATCGTCGATGCAGGCGAGGTAATTAGAAGCTCTACTAATGCAGGTATTACTTCAGAACTGATTTCAAACATTACTGTAGCTGGTAACTACTTCTTGCAGGTAACTGAAGCCACTGGCAGCACTAACTACAACTTGGCTCTTAACCAGTTCTCCATTCCTGCTTAAGTTTAGGCATCGGCAGTGGTTAGTAATACTTGAAAGTTTTGTACGGCAATGCTTTCAAGGGTATGCCAATGATGCAAGCGGCAGAGAATCATACCTGAACTTTGCCGCTTTTATTCCACACTCTAGATAAAGAAATGACATCAGACTTATACTATAGCAGGAGGTAAGAGGTAAAAGCATTACTATTCCTAGCTTCCATGCTTTCAAAATGTCCTAACCTGTGTGACTAAAACTTTATAGCTGTACTCATCAAATATTTCAACAAAATTGACGCTAAAGATTTAATCATAAGAAGCCTCTGATAACACAGAGGCTTTTTTGTATCAATGACAACAAGACCTGTAGTGCTACCATCGCCTTGATACAAGCTTTTGCCTACTTCTTCACACATCTCTTATTTCATCAAACTCACTCTCAATTACGCCAACGGTGAGTTATAAGACTTTTTATGACTAAATAATACAAAGCATTTGGAATTTACTTCCAAACACCTAACTATTGAAGTCTTTTTCATGCTGTGTTTATTGAAGAAACAGCTTAATTTAGATTCATGGTTAAACAACAGGTTTTGAACACGGCAAGCACAAAACCAAACAGCTAAGGCTCTATTGAAGATAATAAATTTTATTTATTTTCATCAAACTCTAAGCCACCAAATTCCAGTAAATGTAACTTCCAATAGAAAGTTTACATCTGTGCAAACCACAACTTACGTGAATTTAACCAAATCACAATCAGCACTTAAAGGACAAAAAAATGGCACTTTCCAATCTTGGTACAATAGGCACTACTCCTGTTGTTAGAAACAACTTAACTTTAACTACATCCGATCCTACTGATGTCTTTCAGTTTCAAATCGGCAGTACCAAAAACATCAATCTGACTGTGACAGATATCATTGGTGGTGATCCCGAACTGTTACTTTTTCGAGACAATGGTAACGGGATTTTTGATGCTAATGACCAATCAGTTGATTTGTCCGCTAGGTCTTCTAATAGAGATGAATCAATTAATAACCGAGAAAATGCAGGTACTTATTTTGCCCAAGTTATTCGCGGTGCTGCTAGTTCAGGAACTATAAGTTATGATTTTGCCGTGTCTGCGACTACACCCAACTCGAGCGATTTGAGCAATCTTCTGCCTAAAGAGGTTGAACTTGGCAACTTGTCAGCTGATGTTAACCAATTTGGTTCTGTAGGCGACTTTGACACAGCAGATGTTTACCAATTCTCTCTAGGATCGTTTGAGGGTGTCAACATTACATTGAGTGGACTCACAAGTGATGCTGACATCAGACTGATTCAAGACGTTAACAACAATCGCATTGTTGATGCAAATGAGGTAGTTGCAAGCTCTACTAGGGGTGGTACTACGTCGGATGTAATCTCTAACATTACTTCAGCTGGTAACTACTTCTTGCAGGTCAATCAATTTAGTGGCAATACTAGCTTTAACTTGGCTTTTGACCATTTTACTACTACTTTTGCTTAAGTTTAGGCATTAATGACTGGTAATTGAAAGCATTGCCATACAATGCTTTCAAGAGTATGCAAATATTGCAAGCGGTACATAACTCTACTTGAACTTTGCCGCTTGCATTTCTAAATTTTATAACTGCATGGATAAAATATTTCTACAAATATGAATAAAGTTTTACAAATAAGCGGCGCGATTCCTGAGTTGGGATATGCCAACATACCTAGAGAAATTATCCCCTTTTTAGTAAGTTACAATCTAATCCCGCAATTGTTATCTCAGAGCATTATTGAATTAGCGATATCTACGACGGGCTACGCCAACGCACCAATTACCTGCACACCAGCCGAAACATCTCAAGCTCTACAGCAATTTTATCAGCATTGGGATTTAAACAGCGAAGAAAAAATCCAAGATTGGTGTTTGCGTTATGGTTTAACTCAAAAGCAACTAGAACTTTTCGCCACCCGCAAGCTGAGAGTCGAAAAGTTTAAGCAAATAACTTGGGGACATCAACTAGAATCTTACTTCCTCAAATACAAAAGGCATTTTGATAAAGTCATTTATTCTTTAATTCGGACTAATAGCAGAGGAACTGCTAACGAGCTATTCTTCCGAATTACAGAAGGAGAACAATCATTTTCTGATTTGGCACGTGAATATTCTCAAGGGCCAGAAGCTGATACAAATGGCATCATCGGCCCAGTAGAACTTGGTACTATAACTCCCAATTTTGCTCAGTTACTTTGCACAAGTCAAGTACGTATAGTTCAACCACCCGTAGCCTTTGGAGACTCATGGATAATTATACGTGTGGAAAAGTTTATCAGTGCCCAGTTGGACGATTTTATGCGCCAACGATTGCTGCAAGAGAATTTTGAAACTTGGTTTCAACAGCAACTAAGTCAACTATCACCAGAAGAAAAAGTCTGGATGGGAATCAACACCAAACCAGCACAGTCTCAAGAAGCGAAGGCTGCTTAAAAATTATTAAAATCGGGTGCAAGATGATGACAAATACAACCATTGATATTCAAGAATATATTGCCGATCTATTTCCTTTTAATTATCTGCCACCAAATGTTTTAGAAAATTTGCTCGACAAGGTGCAATTTTGTCGTTATCGCATCGGGCAGGTAATAGTAACCAGGGAAGCTATGCCCAATTGGATTAGCATTATTTACCAAGGACAAGCACGTTTATTAACCTACAATTCCCAAGGACAAAATCCGGCGACACTGAAGTTACTTTCTCAAGGAGAGGTTTTGGGTTGGGTAAGTCATGTACGGGGTATTGCTTGTGAAACTGCGATCGCTTCTACTGAAGTTATCGCTATTAATCTACCTATTGCTGGTTTTCTAACTTTACTTAAGCAGGAAGAGGCTTTTGTCCATGCTTTGCAAAATGAGATTACTCTTTTAGAAGTATATGAACTACTTACCGAAGAACTCAGCCGTCGCGCAGATGGTAGCAGAAATTTAGTTAAGCTTGCCCAAGCTGCAACTGAAGTTGCGATTATCCAAACAATTCCTGCACGCAAAGCTTTCCGCCAGCAGTTAGATTCAGAATTTTTGTGGTTAGTCAGCAGTAATTTTGATGCTGAGTTCCCTGTGGGGAGTCGCTTAGAGTTGGATGAACTCAATCCCAAGCTGAAATTTCAGACAAATATGCGTCTGGTGGGATTGCCCAAATCAATATTTAGAGAAAATCTCGCTTCTCCTACACCAAAAACACTCTTACCCGCAGAGATTCCCTACGCCTCAGAAATTACTGTCACAGAAGCACCAGCAGCTAAAGGTAAACAAAAGAAGTTTCCTTATATCAAAGGTAGAGGCCCGTTGGATGGTTCCCTAGCTTGCTTCCAGATGTTGAGCCAATACTTTAACATCTCTTGGCGCAGAGATACATTGCAGCGAGTATTGACAAAGCAGCACGAACAGAAAGGCGTTATATCTCTGCAATTTTGCGCCGCCGCTGCTGAGTTGATGGGGTTGACAACACAGATGGTGAAAGTTCCCGCCGCCGCAGTCGGACGCTTGCAACTACCAGTAATGATTTCTTGGCAAGATAGTTTTGCAATTATTTACAATAATAGCAATCAAGAGTTACTCATTGCCGTTCCAGAGATGGGACTACTGCGCTACAAACTTCGAGACTTTGCCGAAAATTGGGGGGCTGAAGGAGAAGTCCTGCTGCTACAAACCACCAA
This sequence comes from Nostoc sp. DedQUE09, assembly GCF_034530915.1. Lineage (NCBI taxonomy): Bacteria > Bacillati > Cyanobacteriota > Cyanophyceae > Nostocales > Nostocaceae > Nostoc > Nostoc sp. DedQUE09. Next base: position 4,545 of record NZ_JAVRCE010000100.1, on the reverse strand, counting down.
AAATACTCCCAAGGCGCGGTTTAGTTTGAGTTGGTTTGTACCCTCACTGCGGCGCTATCGCAAAGTATTAATTGAAGTACTCATTGCTTCTATTGTTATCCAACTGTTTGGGCTGGTAAATCCCCTCGCCACACAGGTGATTATTGATAAAGTATTGGTTGGCAATAGTCCTGATACCCTGGAAGTTTTTGGCATCTTTTTGCTAGTAGTAGCAGTCATCGAAGCAATACTCACCAGTATCCGCACTCATTTATTTACAGATACCACTAACCGAATTGACCTCGCCCTTGGTTCTGAGGTGATTAATCACCTGTTACGTCTGCCATTATCTTACTTTGAACGCCGTCCTGTAGGAGAATTGGCAACGCGAATTCACGAGTTGGAAAACATTCGCTCTTTCTTAACCGGTACAGCTTTAACTGTGGTGATGGATGCTGTATTTTCAGTGGTCTACATTGTAGTAATGGCGATTTACAGCCCAGTGTTAACATTAGTTGCTTTGGCAACAGTACCGTTGTTTGGCTTACTCAACTTGATGGTATCACCTGTGATGCGCCGACAATTGCAAGAAAAAGCTGAGTGCAATGCCGAAACGCAATCTTATTTAGTGGAAGTGATGGGGGGAATGCAGACAGTCAAGGCGCAAAATTTAGAAATGCGATCGCGTTGGCAATGGCAAGAACGTTATGCTCGTTATATTAGCGCTGGTTTTAAAACAGTCTCTACCCAAACTACTGCCGGTTCTGTTAGCAGTTTTCTCAACAAGTTTTCTAGTATGTTAGTGCTGTGGGTGGGAGCTTTTCTCGTCCTCAATCAGCACCTAACCTTGGGACAACTCATCGCTTTCCGCATCCTGGCGGGTTATGTCACCAGTCCCTTGTTACGCCTAATGCAACTTTGGCAGAACTTCCAAGAAACCGCTCTATCTCTGCAACGCCTTGCTGATATTTTAGATACTCCCCAAGAAGTAGAAATTGGTAACTGTCAAAATATCCTGATGCCCAGTGTTCAAGGTAGCGTCCACTTTGAAAATCTCAGCTTCAGTTTCTCGGAACACGGGCCAATGCAACTATACAATATTAACTTAGACTTTCCGGCTGGCTCCTTTGTGGGAATTGTTGGTCAAAGCGGTTCCGGTAAAAGCACTCTGCTAAAATTATTACCCCGACTTTATGAACCCAAGTCCGGCAAAATCTTGATTGATGGCTATGATATCAGCAAAGTAGAACTTTATTCTTTACGCCGTCAGATTGGTATGGTGTTACAAGATACCTTACTATTCGATGGCACAATCCGCGAAAACATTGCCTTGGGATATCCTGATGCTAGCGATGAAGAAATTATTAATGCCGCCAAGGTAGCTTATGCCCACGACTTTATTATGTCTTTGCCAAGTGGCTATAACACCCGTGTCGGCGAGCGAGGTTCAGGATTATCTGGAGGACAACGCCAACGAGTAGCGATCGCTCGTACTGTTCTGCAAAACCCGCAATTACTGATTTTGGATGAAGCTACCAGCGCCTTAGATTACAATGCCGAAGCCCAAGTCTGCGGTAACTTGGCGAGAACCTTCAAAGATAAAACAGTATTTTTCATTACTCACCGCCTCAGCACAATTCGCAATGCCGATGTCATTCTGATGATGGATAAAGGTGCTGTGGTAGAACAAGGAACTCATGAAGAATTGATGGCGCTCAAAGGTTATTACTACTGTCTGTATCAGCAACAGGAAGCGAAAGTTTAATCATTAGTCATTGGTCATTAGTCATTAGTCATTTGTCATTAATTATCTCCCCTGCTCCCCTGCCCTCTGCTCCCCTGCTCCTCTGCTCCTCTGCCCCCCTGCTCCTCTGCCTCCCTGCTCCTCTGCCCCATTCCCCATTTATTATGAATATTCAATATAAATTCGATCAACCAGTACTTTTACAACAAACCCCTACTTGGTCACGAGCGATCGCCTGGACTATTGTTGGAGTTAGCACCTTCACCGTAATCTGGGCCTCAGTCTTCCAAATTGATGAATCAATTCATGCTACTGGCAAGCTAGAACCACAGGGTGCAGTTAAAGAAATTCAGGCTCCGATTCATGGTGTTGTCAATGAGATTTTAGTCAAAGATGGTCAGCGAGTCAAAAAAGGTGAAACGCTCGTTACCCTAGAAAAAACTTCTTCGGAGGCGGAGTTAACCTCATTAAAGCAAAGTCGGGCGACTCAATTGCTGGCGAAACAGGCGCTAGAGCAAGAAAATGACTTCTATCGCCGTCAACTTCAAGGGAGCATATCACTACAAGAAGTAGCACAGCAAACTGCTCTGTTGAAAATTAAACCAGAACTAGCCTTTTTGACCAAAAGCCGAGCCGCCATTATTGCCGAAAACCAGTTGTATCGGACACAGTTAAACGGTACGACTGCTGGAAATAGTCTCACAAGAGAGCAGCAGTTACGTTTGCGAAATCGCCAAATAGAGTTGGAATCGCGTTTAGCCACAGCTAATTTAGAAACGGGACAGACACAACAGCAATTTTTCCAAACTCAAGCGGAATTAAGTAGCGCTAAAGAGTTGCTGACAATTAATCAACAAATTCTCCGCAAGTTTGAACCTCTAGCGCAACAGGGGGCGATTTCCCAGGTGCAATACTTGAAACAACAACAGGATGTCAGCACTAAACAAGCTGAAGTGATCCAACTGAGTAGAGAACAGCAGCGATTACAATTAGCGATCGCACAGTCAAATCAAAAATTTCGCAATACTGCGGCTGTGTCTCAAGAAGATTTACTAGCCAAAATTACAGATAATGACAAAAACATTGCCGGAATTGACAGCCAATTAACCAAGGTAATTGTAGATAATCAAAAACGTCTCTATGAAATTAATAGTCAGATTGGAGAGATTGATAGTAAGTTAACTCAAGCAGAACAAACTCTGAAATATCAGAAAATTACAGCACCCGTAGATGGAACTGTCTTTGAACTCAAAGCCAAAACAGCAGGATTTGTAGTTAATTCCAGCGAACCGCTTCTGAAACTCGTTCCTAATGATAACTTAGTTGCTAACGTCTACATCACCAACCGCGACATCGGCTTTGTCAAAGAAGGGCAACAAGTGGATGTAAGAATTGATTCCTTTCCCTTCCAAGAGTATGGTGATATCAAAGGCGAACTAGTTGAGATTGGCTCTGATGCCTTACCTCCAGACCAAGTTTATAATTTCTGGCGTTTTTCCGCAAAAGTCCGCCTACATGGGCAGAAGTTACTAATTAATCAGCGTCAAATTCCCTTGCAATCAGGGATGTCCATTAATGCTAATGTGAAATTACGTCAGCGCACCATTATGAGCATCTTCACTGATTTCTTAGTGCAAAAGACTGAAAGCTTAAAGTCTCTACGCTGAACAAAAAGATTGAAAAACCTCTCTTCTAGAAGAGGATAGGCTTAATACTAATTTGCCTTCTTATGTATAATTAATTACCCCCCTTAATCCCCCCCTTCGACAAGCTCAGGGCATCGCTTGCAAAGGGGGGAGATCAGAGATCCGGTTCCCTCCCCTTTACAAGGGGAGGGTTAGGGTGGGGTAAAACTGACGCTAAAACCCAGATGAGTAAGCTATTTCAAACTTCTGTGTACAGCGTAGGCTCTTCGAGAGGGTGCAATGACTGGGGAAATCATAACTAATTATGCGGACATGATATGAAACCTAACAATCCCATAAGGATGTGCGATCGCTTATTTCTGAAGCGCCTGTTGAAAAGTCTTGATCGCCTCGACGTGATTCACCATATTCATGCAACGTAACAACAAATCCAGATCGATTCCTTTCACCTCTTCACTACTAGAAACCTTTTCATAGTGAAGTGTATTGCCTTCTCCCCGCAGATGATAGACTTCTAGGACACCATCTTCCCAAAACCATACTTCCTTGATTTTCAGCCGCTTGTATGCATCCAGTTTGTTGATGCCGCCACTGGAAAACACCACCTCGATCGCTAGATCGGGTAGCATTCGACCAGGAGCAAGCTTATAAGATTCATCCGCCTCTCGCTTGACGGCGACTGTTTCACTTTCCAGAGTCATTGAGCCAGTAGGAGTAAAGTCGAACCCTGCCATGAGCAGATAAAGTTCCAATAATGCAGCAATCCTTTTTTTAACAGTTTCGTGGGGTTCTCCAGGCATTCGTCGGATCTCCAGAACTCCATCCAGAAAAGAGAGCCGATATCCTGGACGGTCTAACAATTGCTCAACTGCTTTAAACTCTCTCCAAGTCATTCCCTCAAACAAAAGAGGTAATTCCTTTGGTGGTGTTACTATCGTTGCTGTGGTCATTTGAGTCTCCAGTTGGTTTCCAGATTAGAAATAATCAGGTTTGGAGGGCGATCGCTTCATTATTTTAACTACCCATTTGTTATTTCGGAGTACTCATTTGTTATTTCGGAGTACTCATTTGTTATTTCGGAGTACCCATTTGTTATTTCGGAGTACCCATTTGTTATTTCAGAGTACCCATTTGTTATTTCGGAGTACTCATTTGTTATTTCGGAGTACTCATTTG
>NZ_JAVRCE010000099.1:0-21026 GCF_034530915.1 Nostoc sp. DedQUE09 | reverse complement strand
TGTCAGCTAAGGCACTCAAGGCTTTGGCGCGATATTCCTCAGACTGAATCGCCGTTGCAGCAGCAAGGGCTTGTTGCAATAACTCTGGTGGCAGTTTGTCAGCTAAGGCACTCAAGGCTTTGGCGCGATATTCCTCAGACTGAATCGCCGTGGCAGCAGCAAGGGCTTGTGACAATAATATATCTGGCAGTTTGTCAGCTAAGGCACTCAAGGCTTTGGCACGATGATACTCATCCGGAATCGCCGTGGTAGCAGCAAGGGCCTGTTGCAATAACTCTAGTGGCAGTTTGTTAGCTAAGGCACTCAAGGCTTTGGCAGCAAAAGAGTCATCCGGAATCACACTGGCAGCAGTAAGGGCTTGTGGCAATATATCTGGCAGTTTGTCAGCTAAGGCAGTCAAGGCTTTGGCACGATTTGACTCATCCACAATCGCCCTGACAGCAGCAAGGGCTTCTGGCCAAACTTGTGGCAGTTTCTGTGCTAAGGAACTCAAGGCTTTGGCACGATTCGACTCATCTGGAATCGCCCTGACAGCAGCAAGGGCTTCTGGCAATATATCTGGCAGTTTCTCGGCTAAGGCACTCAAGGCTTTGACACGAGAATCCTCATTCTGAATCGTCCTGGCAGCCGCAAGGGCTTTTTGCAGTGCTAATTCTTGAAGATTTTGTGGCAAATAGTTAACTAGTTTTGTCAGCGAGTTGACTTTCTCGTATGGCTTTGGGTTTTGCAGGGCGTAAGCTAGTCCTTGTTCGGGAGTCCACTTGTTGGTTTTGACCAAGGCAAGCAATAAATTTACTGGTACATTAGCTGCCAAACTATTCAAGGATGCAGTAATCAAAGCATAGCGACACTGCAAACCTACAACTTGCGGCAAAGTTGATTCAGTCCAATTTGCTTCTGCTAATTCCCAAGCACGAGAAATATCTGTGATGTAACCCCCAGCTTGTCCTAATTTTTCTCGCGCTTCAAACCAGCCATTGCTCGTTGTCTGCGACTCCTCCCGCAATAAAGAGTGAATTTCTTCTACACGTTCAGCCTTTTCTAAATGCCAAGCTAAATTTTGATGAATGTAACCATCATTAGGCAGAGTATGCCAAAGGTTTTTTTGGGTCTTTTGCCGATACCGTTCTAGCAGTTGGCTGTGAGCGCCGGGTAAATTAAAATCCATTCCTATAGGTGGATTAATTAATTGATCGCGAGCGACATCATGCAATAAGTCATGTATCTTGTAGCCTTTCCACTCAACACCCCCGACAAATACAGGTGAATCAGACTGAAGTAAGGCATCATTCCAAAGTAGCTCTAAACGCTCATCAGCTTCATCCGGCGATTCCATATCCCATAATGTAACTGCCATTGGTGCGGCGATTGTGACATCCTCTGGCAAAACTCCCAACCAAATAAAATTTTCCCAAGCTTGTTCGTCATAGTCTCGCAAAGCATTAATGCTCAAATTAAAAGTTGCTTCTAAAGAGTTTTCTTGACGCGGCCCGTATAAAACTTTTAAATTTGCAACCTCTTGTTTCAAAGCTGCTTCTAGCTTCGCCCATGTAATTCCCCATTTAACTCTTGCTGCTACCAAATTCAGCGCAATGGGCAAGTATCCCACAGTCTCGGCTACTCTCAAAGCCTCTTGTTTCTCTACTTCTTTTATTTCTCGTCCTAAAGAGTTAGAAAGTAATTCCAAAGATTCTTCTGGCGTCATCAAATTCAATTGTTGCAAATCAGCATCCATACCAGCCACATCAGCACGCCGAGAAGTGATTAATAATCGGGATTGGGAACTTGCTACTAGAAAGGGTTTAACTTTATCTGGTTCCCAAGCATCATCAACTACTAGTAAGACTGCCTTATCATGTAGTAAAGTTCGCAAATGGGCTGAAGTTGCTTCTATATTAATAGCACGAAATTCATAGTCTCCCAATCCTTGCACCCAGCTACTCAGCAGCGCCAGAGTATCTGGTTCCTGTCCCAAAGTTACCCAAAGTACACCACCAGAGAAACGTTTTTTGATATCTTCATCATGGGCAAGGGCAGTAACTAAAGTTGTCTTGCCAATGCCACCTAAACCGTGAATTGCACTGATGAGCAAAGCACCAGCATTAGATGTATTTTCCAGTAGACGAGCTTTGATTTCTTTAGTAACTTGTGGGCGCTTGACAAAATTAGCAGGTAAACTCGGTGCTTGAAATGGAATGCCAATACCAATAGCAGATTTGAGAACAGCAAAGAGTTGCCCTCCTTCATTATCTCGCCACCGGAGGTAGAGTACCGGGCGATACCACTGGTTTCCCTCAGCCCCCATTGCTTCCCGCGCGTGGCTAATAGCACTTGCTAGAGAATTTTTCTGTCCTAAAGATCGATAAAACTGCTCGGCAAATTTGGTAGCAGCTTCGACACCGACTGAATATTGCATTGCCACTACTGCCGGAATTCGGTGGCTAATCAGATTTTGTGCTGTGCCGTTGAATACAGAATCTCCAATAAATGTCATTGCAGACTGGCAAGAACTCAGGACTGTTAGTGTAACACCACCACTTTTGTTAGTGCCATCACCAAAGCTAGACTGCCGCAGTAATGTTCCCAATTCTTCCGCACTGATATAATCTGCATCCCCATCTTCATCCTCAAAAACCAAATAGCCTTGAGCTTGTGGCAGTGGCAAATTACACTTTCGACAAGTAGCAGCTTTAACTTCTTTATTCATTACACCGCATCTACAGCGCTTACCAAACAGCCCATGTCCATCAAAATGCAACACATGGGGAGTATTGTTTTCCCGATTCTCTGTCAAATATTCTCTTAAGTAATTAAGTGTGGCATAATCTAATTTCTTAAAGTTTATATATCCTGCTTTGGCAGCACTCTTTAATCCTTTAAGAATTGCTTGTTGTTCCTTCGGCTTAAATGGGTTCAGCCCTAATTCTGAGTCAGAAGCAGAAGATGATACTAGTAAAACATTTAGCTGTTCAACCCTTGCTAAATTTGGAGGAACAGAGTTATAAGCAATGTAGCGGGAAATCGTTACCTGTTGGTGTAGTAGAAATTTTTTACCATCGTGCAGCAGTTCCCAGGGATAATCTGTTAAACGCGATCGCTCTACTACATCTGCTTCAAATTTTAGCTGAATATGTAATTGTTTATTTTCCCTCTCAGCCACTCGTTGTGCTGCAAGCAACGCCTTTTCAACTTTGCTACCTAATGGAAACAGTGACTTATATAACTCTTGCCCAATATTAGCTATATAGTTAGGATGAAAAGCGCTAACGTCTTTACTGAGTATACCAGACTTGACCATCCAGTCCTGCTCTCCAGCAGTCTGAAAATATTGCAACTTCAAAGCACTTATTTCCAGAGTTCTCAGCACAGTCATCCGCCAGTCAATCTCACCTTTAAAGAAGGGCAATGACGATTCAGTTTCTCCCTCACCTACAGGAGATTTTGTCACTATTGCCTTAAATTGTTTAGCATTTATGGGCGTGAGATATAGTTCAAAAGTTTCCACTTGATTGCTTGCTTAGTTTTAATGAAAACAACTCACTTAAAACTTAAAACCCCGGTTCTTCACTTCCTTTTGTGAGGCCTTCCACACTAGTTTTCAGAAATTCCTGCCAACGTTCCGGATAAAAAGTTTTATAAATTCCTAATAATTGTTCTTTTTTCAACAGAGGAGATAAGGTAACTTTCACTTTCTGTACATCATCTCGACTAGCTCCCCCTCCAGCTTCAAGAACATAGACTTTAACTTTTCCCTTTACGTCTTTCTTTACTGTTACTTGTAGCTCCAACTCTACAGAATCTACGCTAAAAAGAGGAATATCGCTCTCTTCATTTGGAGAGGCAGGGATAGAGGCAGCAAGCAGTTCTTGCTTGACTTTTTGAATTAGTTCCGTAAGTCCTATTAGATTTTCGTTAGACATTGAAATTTTCTCTCCGTGAATGTATCAATTAAGCATACGAGTAGGGGCACAACATGTTGTGCCCCTACAATTATCCATACCTCACTAAGTTGCAATCTGCTGTATTGTATGTTCGTCTGTGGTTAAATATTTTTTCTGGACTTACCCATGCGGGAACTAGGCAGATTTCTTATTTTCATCTGATGTCTGCCCTGCACTACCTTTCAAGCGACTCAACCTGCTTTTGCGTATACGTTCGCTATCACGAACGCCACCTGCTACTTCATATTCGCTGCTGTCTGTGCCATACTTAAAACCAACTCCCTTCAGCATCTTATCTGAAAGTTTACTTAGCTTTTTTTCCATTTCATCGATTTTCGTTTTAGTAGAGTCAACCACAGCTAAAGCGTTGTTATAAGTATCAAGCATAGTGCGAAACTCCTCAATTGATTGAGTCAGATTTTCCAAATCGCAACTATTACCAAAATCCATCTTTGAATCAACTGCTTTGAATCCAGACGTTCTCAATTCGGCTTTTTCTAGAACCCGCGATGTCCGCTTTGTACGAGGCATGGATGTACTCCTTGAAGATATTTATAGAACTAGCTTGCCTCAATTAAGCTGTATTCTGTATCAGAAAAACTCGCAAATCATTATATTTTTTCTAATAATATTTGTAGGCAATTTCAGTGGTTTTGCTGAAGTCAAGAACTAGATGCTGATTTTGGTAGAGATCATATATTTGAACTTCATACAAGCTTCAGTTTATTCACGATCGCTTTCATGTTGATGACTAATATTGTAATGTTGCTGACTGATGCCGTAATGTTTGATGACTAATGTCGTAATATTACTCACTAATATCGTAATGTTGGTGACTAATATTGTAATGTTGGTGACTGATGCCGTAATGTTTGATGACTAATGTCGTAATATTACTCACTAATATCGTAATGTTGGTGACTAATGTCGTAACCTTTTGGCAATTGCTTAAGTCAGATTGACAGTAATAGTCATCTACCTTGGTAATTTATTCCTAATATTCTTTAGGATAACACTGGATGAGTGGGCGATCGCTGCGATCGTGAGTTAGGCGAATTAGATTGCTGCAACGCGCCGTCAACAATTCAAGGTGCGTTATTGAATTATGATATAAATACGTTAGTAGGGACGCACAGATGTACGCCCCTACGCGAAATCTATATATATCAGGGTTATAGTGAAATGGTATTAGCCTACAGCGTAACGCACACTATATCTACTGATTTTGGGAATGGAAAGGACAACCACCTACAGTTAATTTCTGAAGAAAGACATTATTATCAAAATAATGCTCTAAAGACTCAATCTTCAAATCATCAGTGACGCGAGCAATACTAACTCCTACAATTTCTATTGTTTCACCTGTGGGTGCATAGTCCTTATAGGAACCATTAAATGTTCCCCAATGTCGCCACTTAAAAGTAACATTAGGCGGCCCCGAAAGAACTTCTGTTAATTCCCAAAGGAAGCCATTAGGAAAGGCTGTATGAAAAACTTGAAATGAAGATTCAAAGGTTTCTGTTTCAGAGTCATATTGCTCAGTTTTACCCAAAAACAGATTATAAGTCCCTTCATCTGCAACATCCTGAGCAGTAAATTCTTGTCCGCCATTGGTACTCATCTTAAACTTATCAGTAACAATCGAAAGCCACTGTTGAGGATTAGATTTATTAGAAGCTTCCATCTCAAAAGTGCGGACTAAGTTTTGAGCGATCGCTTCTAGTGAACCTTCTGGATGCTGAAATTTACTCTCTTGATGAAGAAATTCATTGGTGTATGAATAATCCGGGCGTTTTCCTTCTCGCCACTGTACTTCTTCATCATGAGCAATAACTATATCTCTATCTTGTACCCAGAGTGGCAATTCTGTTGTCTTTTCGCTACTCATACAAGCTTACTGATTATAAACATCGTTTTTCAGAATAAAGTTTTATGCTTATCAAGTAAATCGAAAAATCCAAAAAAGTAAACAATATTCATAATCCCACCAATCAATATTGCACAAATGGGAACACAAGTAACGATAGCTCCTTCTTGAGCTAGACACTTATCCTATTGAATTTAGAAGCTTTTTAATCTGCAAACAATTCTGCTGAGAATTCACCTTCAGCAACCTTTGTCACAGAACCTTTCATAGAAATTGAAAAATCATCCTTGACTTGGATCAAAATTTTCCCACCAGGCATTTGCACGGTAATAGAGGAATCGCACAAACCAAGTTTATGTGCAACAGCCGCTGCTGCACTGCTGCTACTACCTGAAGCTAATGTGTAACCAGCACCCCTCTCCCAAATTTCAATTTGGATGGTATTTCGGTTCAAAACTTTCATGAATTGAACATTGGTACGATTTGGAAAAAGGGCATGAACTTCTAATATTGGCCCATAGTGTTTAGCAATGGCGGGGTTGACTTCAGCCAGAGGGATCACACAGTGGGGATTGCCAATAGTCGCTGCACAAAAGGAAAAAGTTTCATCGTTAACATTGATTCTTTCTTGAATTACTTCTCTGCCATCGCCAACGACTGGGATATCATTACTCCAAAAGCTAACTTTTCCCATCTCTACCTGAACTGTTTTCCCTGCATCTTGGATAACCGATTGAACCAATCCACCCATAGTTTCAATTGAGAATGACTCTTCGCTCACAACACCTTTATCCCAGAGGTAACGAGAAAAAATCCGGAGTCCATTACCACTTTTTTCTGCCTCGCTCCCGTCTGGGTTGAAGATGCGTAATGCAAACTGGGCTGTTTCGGATGCTAACGGCCCCAACAAAATACCATCTGAGCCAATTCCAAAATTCCGATGGCAAATTGTTTTAATTTTTTCAGGAGTGAGCGGAAATAATAAATCTTGGGGATTAATAACTAGATAGTCGTTGCCAAGAGCATGATATTTGTAGAACTTCATCAATTTAGGTTAATTGCACATCACTACAAAGCCAAAAATTGCTGTACTTAAATCAAATCTAATTGCATTATATTGCCTCCAGAAAAACCGAGGCTGGAGTAAACTGGTTTACCCAATGGCGAGGCATTAAGAACCACTCGCGTACAACCGATCGCTTTTAAATATTCAATTGCTCTATTAGTCAGAGATTTAGCAATGCCTTGTCTGCGGTAAGACTCTTCAACATAAACGCCCCAAATATATCCAAATTTGCGGTATTCATCTTTGAAAACATTGGGGTATAAACCTGCAAATAGTTGACAACTTACAGAACCCACAACTGTATTATCAATCTCTGCAATAAAAGCCTTATAAAATAAATCTCGACGCGCTTCTTCTATAAATTGGAGGGTAATATTCTGCGACTCCACAAGTAGATTACTCTCATCAACACCAATATCTAGCCACATTTTGTAAAAGTGTTTTGCAATCAGTAAATCTTCTTTGATGGTGGCTTCTCTGATAGTTATATGTTTTTCTGTCAGCATAATTTCCGACAAATTTTTGGAACTCACAAATAACTCCTCCCCAAAGTTGGCTACGGTGTACACAGAAGTCGAAATACCCCCCTTAATCCCCCCTTGGCAAGGGGGGAAACAAGAAAATCTATCTAGTTCCCTCCCCAATGCATACGGGGAGGGTTAGGGTGGGGTAAAACCCAGATTAATCAGCTATTTCAGACTTGTGTGTACACCGTAGCTAAAGTTGGAGAAGAGTTTGTTAGCATCAGCTAAAAACTGGCAGTTTCACAGATTCCGATCTCAGACTTTTTGTGCAGTTACTTCCTCTGGCTTTTCTTGAGTTTGCAAAGATGCATACAACCTATTCAAGGCATTTACATAAGCTTGCGCCGATGCCACGATGATATCTGTGTTCGCTGCATGACCAGAAAACACTTTAGATTCATAACGTAAACGAATCGTTACTTCGCCAATGGCATCAATACCGGCTGTTACTGACTGCACAGAAAACTCAATCAACTGGTTGGGTACATTCACTACACGGTTGATGGCTTTGTAAACTGCATCCACTGGCCCAGTACCGATCGCAGCATCGGTTAATTCTTCACCTTCTGGGGTACGCAGAGTAACTGTAGCAGTAGGACGGGCGTTGCTACCGCAGGAAACTTGCACCAACTCTACCCGGAACAAATCGGGCGCTTGTTGGATTTCATCGTTAACGATCGCTTCCAAATCCCAATCAGAAATTTCTTTCTTTTTATCTGCTACTTCTTTGAATCTAACGAAGGCTTTATTTAACTCAGTATCCGACAGTTCAAAGCCCAATTCTTTCAACCGAGTCCGGAAAGCATTTCTACCTGAATGTTTGCCCAAAACTATTTGATTGTCTGTTAAGCCAATCAATTGAGCATCCATAATTTCATAGGTGAGTTTGTTTTTTAATACACCATCTTGGTGAATTCCAGACTCATGGGCAAAGGCATTCGCCCCGACGATCGCTTTATTTGGTTGTACCAACATTCCCGTCAAATTAGAAACTAAGCGTGAGGTTTTGTAAATTTGTCGGGTGTCGATATTTGTCAGCGATTCTTGAGAATCTGCTGGTCTACCGAGATAAGGGTTAAAATATTGCCGCCGCACGTGCAACGCCATTACCAATTCTTCTAATGATGCATTGCCGGCGCGTTCGCCAATGCCATTGATTGTACATTCTAGTTGCCGTGCGCCATTTTTCACGGCTTCTAAGAAGTTAGCAACTGCCAAGCCTAAATCATTGTGCCCGTGAACGGAAATAATCGCTTGGTCAATGTTGGGGACATTTTCAATAATGCCCTTAATCATTGCTCCAAATTCGCTGGGAGTTGTGTAACCAACAGTATCAGGAATGTTAACTGTTGTTGCACCAGCTGCGATCGTTCGCTCTAAAACTTGATACAGAAATTCTGGATCGGTACGAGCCGCATCCATCGGCGAAAATTCGATATCTGTCATGAAGGATTTGGCATAAGCTACCATTTCTTCGGCGATCGCTAGTACTTCTGCCCGTGACTTTCGCAATTGATACTCTAAATGAATATCAGAAGTCGAAATAAATGTGTGAATTCTGGCATTAACTGCTGGTTTTAATGCTTCGGCAGCCGCTTCAATATCTGCTTTAATGGCTCTTGCCAAACTACAAACTATCGGCCCATTTTCTGTCCCGACAATTTGAGCAATTTTCTTGACTGCTTCAAAATCTCCGGGACTAGCAAAGGCAAAGCCTGCTTCAATTACATCTACACCTAGACGCGCTAATTGCTTGGCAATAACTAGCTTTTCGTCTATATTCAAAGTCGCTCCCGGACACTGCTCTCCATCTCGCAATGTTGTATCAAAAATGATGATTCGATCTGTTTTGTTTGTCATTTGCCGTTTGTTGTTTAGTGTTTAGTGTTTATTTGTGGCTTAATATATCTTCAACCCTAGTTTTTCTTTTACTCTTATTTTCGTAAATAATTGTTAAAGCTACTAACCTTCAGTTTTTTCTATTTGATCTCTGATATCATTTAAATCTATATATCTATCAGTAGCATTGCGTAGCTCTCTAGCAATCATTCCTTCCGTTGATACTACCGTAATATGTGTATTTTTTGAGCGTAATAGTTCGATTGCTCTTTCAAAATCTCCATCACCACTGAATAATACTACTCGGTCATACTGGTCTACTGTATTAAACATATCTACTACAATTTCAATATCTAAATTCGCTTTTTGCGAGTAACGACCTGACGTATCATCATAATATTCTTTCAGAATTTTAGTTCGTACTGTATATCCTAGACTAATTAGAGCGTCTCTGAAACCTCGCTGGTCTTGTGGATCTTTTAAGCCAGTGTACCAGAAGGCATTAATTAATGTTGTTTCTGATTGCTCATGTTTGAAGTATTCTAAGACTCGTCGCGGGTCAAAAAACCAGCCATTTTTTTGTTGAGCATAGAACATATTGTTTCCATCTACAAAAATAGATAGACGATTCATTGGAGAACCCATACAAATTTACACCTAATAATATATATGAATTTAGATGGAACAATAGATTATAGCAATTTTCAAATGCCTTGTTTGCTAATATCTATAACGTAGTTCTTTATCTATAGCTTTTATCCTACCTCTTTCAAGACATAAAAACGCCTGCAATATTGAAGTTGAGATCCTGAGTGTTAACCTGATTCACTTCCAGCACTGCAAGAGCCACCTGGCGATCAAAATTTACCCATAAAATTGACCCAGTAACAGCATTCATCGCTGCATAACACTAAAGTTTACTCCTAAAGAGGTATAACATCTGCTTAAGGTAAGATATAAATTAATCCCTATCTTTCGGTAAAGCTGTCAGTATCAGGACACGCTTTCTGGAGATTACCAACATTGCGCCAGAGACAGAAGACAGCCTTGGGACTGCTTCAGGTATAGCACCCAGTTAGTAACGTACTTGTTGGTTAAGTGAGGTAAAATCTCGCCACAACCAAATGCACTGATAGAGTATATCCGGCTCCGATCTATGAGACAATCACTACTTGTAACTCATTCAACAGAAAAAGAATAAATTAAGTAGTGGTTGAGTAAGAATTTTTTGGGGGCTGGCTCTGCCAATAAAATTTTGTTGATGAATAGAAGATACTTTACAAATGTATAAGATTATCATTTAAGTCTTATTTCAATGTGCTTACACTAAAACGCGGTCTGAATAAATAAAAGTGTTGGACTAAAATCAATCAGTAACACGATATGGCAGAAGAACCTACATCTACCTTAACTAAAAACTATGTCTCTACTGCCAATAGACTGTCAAGTAAACCAACAAAAGTGACTTCAACAGCATCTGCTCGCCACTCTCGGTGGATGGTTCGCTTAGGTCATCTACTGGCAGGTACTTGGGCAATTGGGGGCGCACTATTGAGTGCTTCTGGTGGGGAATTGGTTCAATTGATGGAAAATCAGGTGCTTTCTGGCTTTTTTCAAATGCGCGGGCCGATTGTGCCTCCAGAAGACATTGTAATTTTAGCAATAGACGATCAGTCAATATCGGTTCCTGAACAGTACTATAAAACAGATCCGAAACAGTATGGCTACTTAGAAGCGCTAAAATCTTATCCTTTTAAACGGGTTGCATACTCCCAGGTAATCACAAAATTAATCGAAGCAGGTGCCCGCGCTGTAGCATTAGATGTCGTTTTTGATACAGCTAGCAGTTATGGAGTTACAGACGATCGCCAATTTCAGGCGGTATTGCAAAAATATGGCAATAAAGTTACTTTAGCGGCCATCTACGAAAATTCCCAGACGCACCAAGGGTCTTTTACGCAACTAACAGACCCACAACAAATGTTTCGTACAGGGTCAGTATCCATTGGCTCAGTTAATTTTCCTTTAGAAGTAGATGGAAAAGTTCATCGATTAGCGAGTGAGTTTCCCAAGTTCTTAGGTGAAGATAATTTATTTAGCAAAAAGCGACTCTCTTTTGATGAAGCAGCGCTGAAGGCAGCACAAGTAAATTATCCTCGACCAAAGGGCGATCGCATTTATTTTTGGGGGCCTGCGGGTACGTTTGAGCAAAAACCTTTTTGGCACGTACTCGACCCGGAAAACTGGAACACCTATTTGCAGCAGGGAAAGGTGTTCAAAGACAAGATCGTGCTAATTGGTGCAACAGATAAGTTACATAATGATTATTATCCAGTTGCTGGTAGTAATAGCACTGAACCGATGTCAGGCGTGGAAATTCATGCCAATGCGATCGCAACTTTGATGTTAGGGAAAGCGATCGCCCCAGGAATTAAAAGTCCACCATTGCAGGGTTTGTTTGTGCTAATGCTAGTGGGCAGTGCAGCCTTGATGATTAGCAGACGCAAACGTAGCATCCATAGATTTTTCTATAGCATCGCCCTGTCTGGCGCTTGGGGAGGAATTAGTTATGGGTTATTTGTCTATGGTCAGTTAATTTTTCCCACTAGCGTACCAGCGATCGCGATCGCTATGACCGGAATTTGCTATTTGGCAACCTCAGTTATCAGAGAAAGCATCAGAAAACGCCAATTAGTAGACATTTTTCAAAAGTACAAAACTTCACCCGTTGTCCAAGAGATTATCAGCCAACAAGATGACTTCCAACACCTAATCCAGCAACGAGATTTAGCCTTATCAGGGAAAGTTTTGGCGAGACGCTACAAAATTGTCAAAGTTCTCGGTTCCGGTGGATTTAGTGAAACCTACATTGCCGAAGATACCCAACGTCCTGGTAATCCGCGATGTGTTGTCAAACAACTAAAACCAGCCAACACCAAACCAGAAGGATTGCAACTTGCTAGACGTTTATTTCACTCAGAGGCACAAACATTAGAAAAATTGGGAAGGCACGCTCAAATTCCTCAACTTTTGGCCTATTTTGAAGAAGATGAAGAATTTTATTTAGTCCAAGAACAGATAATTGGTCATCCTTTAAATCAAGAACTTCCAGCAGGTAGAGCAATTGAAGAAATTGCAGCGATCAAAATTATCAGAGACTTATTGCAAACATTAACATTTGTCCATGAAAACCACGTGATTCATCGGGATATTAAACCCAGTAATATCATCCGGCGGCACTCAGACGGAAAACTGGTGTTGATTGACTTTGGAGCCGTCAAGGAAGTCGGCATCAAACAGCTCGATCGTCAAGAGTCAACCCCTTTCACCATTGGTATTGGCACTCAGGGTTACGCACCAAGCGAACAATGTTTTGGGCGTCCACAGTACAGTAGTGATATCTATGCAGTTGGCATGGTTGGGATTAAAGCCTTGACTGGTGTAGCACCCCGTGAGCTAGATAGAGACGCAAATGGGGAAATCAAATGGAGCAATCACATTCAGGTGAGCCACTCCCTAGCTAAGATTCTCAGTAAAATGGTGCTGGATGACTTCAAAGAGCGATATCAGTCTGCATCAGAAGCTCTTAAGGATCTTGAAGCTCTAAAAGCTGTTAAAGGTCTTGATGATTTGGTAAATTCCCAATACAGAGACTATATTCCACAAGATGACTTATTAATGAATACTTTAGATGAATTAGGCGCTCCCACAAAATCTTACTCAGAAGGACAAGAAACTTCCAAATAAAAAAATCTCCAATCGCTGTGGAAGCTGTTCTTAAGTAGGCAAAGCAAAATCTGATAGTTGTATTGGATACAAAAATTTGGATAATTTAATTTTTGGAGTTGTCAAAGTATAATCGGGCACGAAAATAGGGAGATGAGAAGAAGGATTTCCCCCTTCTCTGTTTGTGGCTTTTTCACTCAGCCCTGCACGTGATTTTAATTTAACGACAGAAATTCTTCTCCTGTCGTGGGATGAATGCCTATTGTTTCATCCAAATCTTGCTTAGTAATGCCTTTGCGAATTGCCACGCCGAGGCTTTGAATGATATCTGCTGCGTGTTCGCCCACCATGTGAGCGCCTAAAACTTGTCCAGAATCAGCATTAAGCACTAACTTCATAATGGTTGGCTCATCCTGTTCGATCATCTGATACAACAGTGGTTGGAATTGAGTACAGTAGCATTCTACAGATTCACCAAATTTTTCCCGTGCTTTCGCCTCCGTCATCCCCACACTAGCCGCTTCTGGACGGCAAAAAACAGCAGTGGGCACATAATCATAATTTAGTTTTTGCCCCTTGTTGCCAAAAACTGTATCGGCAAAGGCAATACCCTCTGCCTTTGCCACTGGAGTTAATTGCACTCGACTGGTGCAATCACCCACAGCAAAAATATTTTCTTGACTGGTGCGGCTGTATTCATCTACTTTGATGGCACCGTGTTCGCCAAGTTCAACATGGGCATTTTCCAAACCAAGATTCTTGGTATTTGGAACGTAACCTGTGGCAACTAAGATGGTATCTGCTGTAATTATTTCTTGCTTCTCACCAGTAATAGTTAACAACAAACCCTCTTCTGAGTATTTGATTTCTTGAACAGTGCTGTTGGTGAAAAACTTAATTCCGCGTTTAATCAACCCCTGTTGTACAGCAGAGCAAATGTCATCATCAAACCCCAATAAAATCATCTCGTCTTTTTCAATCACCGTCACCTCACAACCGAAAGCGTGCATCATACTGCAAAATTCCACACCAATGTAGCCACCGCCAATAATTGCTAAACGTTTCGGCAGATAGGGTAACTGAAACATCTCGCGGGATGTAATGGCGTATTCTATACCTGGGATTTTGGGCTTAAGGGGTTGTCCTCCCACAGCAATTAAAATTTTGTCGGCTGTAACTTTGCGTCCATCAATATTGATAGTATGGGCATCGATGAAAGTGGCACGTTGGGAAATTAATTCAATTCCAGCTTTTTGCAATTGCTGAAAATAGGATTGGTTAACGCTGTCAATATGCTGATGTACTGACTTAATAAATAATGTCCAGTCAAAGTATGTTTGACAGTCACTCCACCCATAACTTTGGGCGATTTGATTTTTGAGGGCGAAGTCAGCAGCATAGACAATCAGCTTTTTTGGGACGCAGCCGCGATTTACACAGGTGCCACCAATGGCTTCTTGTTCGGCAATGGCGACACGTACACCATAACTAGCTGCTTTTTTAGCTGCTGCCAATCCCCCAGGCCCAGCGCCAATGACAAACAAATCATAATCAAATGTCATAAAAATCTGTTCCTTTTTCACTTTTTGGAATGCAGAGCTATTTCATCCCTTATAGTTATTTAGACAAAACTTCATCTACTGTCTTTGGGTGGACAATTTGGGATGAAACCAGGCTAATATTTAGCAGATTGCCGCATTAATAGTCTTAGATCGAAAAGAATAGCGATCGCCCAATTATTACTAAGTTACACTACACTTTGTTGACAAATAACGCATCTTGCTAAGAGTACAAAAATTAGAAGTGCGATCGCTGACGACGAAGTGTAGCCCATTGCCTAATTTGGGCAGCAGCCATACTAGAAAACAACTGGAAATGCGTTGTTTGCAGATAATTATGGGCAATCAAGTAAAGTTTGCATCTCTTGTGCATCCCTTGTCATTCCCAATTGCTCAAAACCATTAATAGCCTGAGTGGATAATTGGCAAGCTTTTTGGACACTTCCCCACTTTTTCTCCCAGCGCGCAAGAGAACGTTGATAACGAGCTAGACGCCGTTTATTGTTACTGCTTTCGGCGACAGTTAAGCCTTTAATTAATAGCTTTTGAGCTTCATCGCGATCGCCTTGTTCAATGGCAATATCAGCTAGCCAATTTTGAGCAGAATTAATCACCCGATGCCAACTAATTTGTTCTGCACTTGTCATCACCTGTTGAAAGAGTTGCCTGGTTAAAAGATATTTACCTTCTAAATAAAAGATTTCAGCCCGATGGTAGAGAACGGGAATAAAATAGCGGATGTGCTGTCGCTCGTCTAGATTCGCCTCGATTGCTAATTTTTCTTCTACCATTAGCCAGTGGCGTGCATCTGTATAATTATTCTGTCTGATTCGCAGTCTAGCCATATTTTCGGCTAAGTCAGCTTGAACGCATGAATCTGCATGGTCGCGTAAAACCCATGCTCGCTGCAATATTTCGTCTGCTTGCGTGAGACTTTCGGGCGAACACTCCCGAATTAGCAGCCAGGTTTTGCGGATCATGAATTTTACTAAAGATGACCATTCACCACGTCGTTCTGATTGTTCTATCAGCCATTGCAACCAATCAAGGCGATCGTCCCAATAAGCATAGAGATTGGCGTAGTGGTTCAAAAGTAACCACAAATCCCTAACTTCTGCATAATGGTCTTGGTTTTTACACCAATAAAGTACTGCCCGTAGATTTCCTTCCTCTTCCTTTAACCTGTTGTAATGTATCCATTTTTCCCAATCTTCTCCGCCGTAACTGTAAGCAAAATCTAGATACCATCTCACCCAACGCATCCGTGCTTCTTTCTCAAAATTTGGGTAAGCAGTTAATTGTGCTAAGGCATACTCACGAGTCAGAGAGAGCATCTCATATCGCTTAGTTTCTGGGTTCAGATTCACTAACGAGAGTTGCTGCAAACGTACCAAGCCATTACTGACAGAATCAGGATCGGATGTCAGTCCGGCAACTTCAGCTACAGCAGCTTGGATAGGAGCATCAGGAAAAATCGCCAGTGACATGAGTAACTTGTGAGGTGGCTGTCCCTTCGTACCTTGCACCGATTGCTCAAAGCAAAAACGAGCCACATCGCCTTTAGCAGAGGCTAACTGCTCCAATACAAAGTTCAAAGGGTAGCCACTAGAAACTTGACCAAGTGCGTAGACAATAGCGAGAGGGATTCCTCCAGTGCGATCGTAGAGCAAGCTAGAGTCTGCATCTTGGATAGTTATACCTTTCTCTTGGGCTTGTTGCTGAATCAACTGCAAACCATCATTCAGAGGCAAGTTTCGCAGACTGATTGGTAGCAGGGCAATTCGTTCGCGGGTAGTAATTACTACTTTGACGCAAATGGGTAAATTGTATAGGAATTCTATAACCTCATCCCTGTCCTCTATAGTCTCCATGTTGTCCACAATCAGAAGCGTTCGCTGTTTAGAAAGACATTGGCGTACACGATCGAATTGATCGTTGGGAGGAGATTGAATAATTGTAGAGTCGTTTAAGGCATTGGCAATCACTCGAAAAATCTCGCGCAGATTACGCTGTCCTTGCTGCCGTTGCAAAATCATATCGGGAATCAGTTCTTGTTGTTTGGCTGAAGTGAAAATAATTGCATCAAATTTAGGTGCATCAGAACTGTTTTCGTTACTAGCTTCTAAGCACAGGTAAGCAGCTGCTAACACCAGCGCTGTTTTCCCTACGCCACCAATGCCATGCACTGTAATCATGTGAGCGCCATGCATCGGCAAAAGCCTTTCCAGTAGCTTTTTCATATCTGCCTCGCGCCCAATAAATTCTGTGTAGGTTGGTGATGGCAGATTGTGGGGGATAGAGGCGCTTTCGGTACTAGATGCAGCAACACCTCTGCGATATCCATGTCTTTCTAGAATGTAAATAAGGTTGCTCGATTTGACGCTGTTATCGGGTTCTCCTGTCAAAGTTTCAATATCTCGATAAATATTGCTCAATACCACTCTTACACCAGCGTTATCTCTGTACAAGTCCTGACTTATCTTTGTCAAGCTATACCCACATAGCAACCCAAGTAACAGGTCTTTTTTAGAATTTTGCCTGTATCGCTCTTGAATTTTAGACTCCAAATCAGTCAGTAAACGATCTATATCCCAATCCGGTAAAAGCTTTTGATACCAGGCTTTAGACAGATTCCCACGCTCTGACTGATCTGACATAAATATCACCCTATTAGTTTTGTTGTTGAATGTTGTGTTAGCAACATTTTAACTAACAAAGCTTTGATTATGTTGTATTAGTAATTTTTAAATAACAAATTTTTAACATTGTTAATTACGCTATTTGTGGTCAATTTAGTAGGCTAATTACTAAGTTAATAATTGTTGGTAACAGGCTGCATCCAAATGGAACATCTATCCTGACAACCAAGCAAAAACTCTGGCTGAATTATCGTTTTCACTTCTGACAACAAAGGAGTACTGAATGAATAAACTAATTCAAACTGTAAGTATCTTGGTTGGTCTAAAACAATCTCGACTTTATTTTCCTGAAGAAAAACAAGTCTGTGTCTTTAATAAACTTCCGACACTTTACCGTGAGTTTACACCAAAATCTGTACAAGAATCAATCAACGAATTGCAAGAGCGATTAAAAATTCAAGGTTTACTTGCAGAGATTACTGGTAAATTTGACTTAGAGACAGACGAGGCAGTAAAAGAATTTCAAAAAAGAAATAATCTTTTAGCAGATGGAGTGGTTGGCCCACTGACATGGGCTTGCCTTTTGTACCCAAAACTTTCTCGGAGTCAAAAAATTAAGTCCCCAGAATTAAGGAAGGCGGTTAAGGAACTGCAAACTATCCTTTATGATGAAGGCTTTTTGAAAAAAGAACCTACTAGCTATTTTGACAGTGCAACAGAAAGAGCAGTGAAACGCTTCCAAAGAGTTTATGGATTGAAGAATGATGGCATTGTTGGGGCAGCAACTTGGGCAGTATTGCTGGGAATGCGACAAAAAATTGATAAAAGCTTTCCGAGGTTAATTTATTTTTTGTCGCCGCAATCATGGTTTTTATGGGAGCAATTTTTGATGATTTGTTGCATCCTATTGGGTATTTATTATAGTCCTATACCAGGTCAGGCTCCTAAATTCACTACTGCTTTAGCAACTGCGTATGGACTCACCTGTGTAGTGCCGTTTCTGTTAGAAAATTTACCGATGAAGCCTTCACTAAAGCCGAGCTTATCTATCTTGCAATATGCTCCTTATGTATTAACTGGTATCTTTTGGAAACCAATTATCAATTTCTTGGGGCAATTGTTTAATTAATCATTCGGGAGTTGAATAATTAATGAGCGATCAAATTTTTGTGTTGTGCCTTTAATAAGTGCGATCGCTTCCCTCCAAGCGTAGGCGATCGCACGTCTACGCAGCAACTGCACTGAAGAAAAAATTCAGCCGATTAAGCCATTGATGCCAGACATGAATTAGCCTTGCACGGTCAAATTCAAAAATCTCTGCTTCTTCACCTGGCAAGGCTACGACAATCAGAGCATGGTTAATTTTGCAGTTAAAGAGGCGATCGCTATAATACCGATTTATCGCACCACCATAAGCAGCTAGTTGTAAAGGCTTATCATAAAGCTTATCAAATCTCAGTTTTGGTTCTTCGGCTGTTGTCCATTCAATTACATGCGGAACACCTTGATAACGAGCAACTAAATCAACTTTCCCGGCGTAAAGTTCCTTATAGTTAGGCACGGCTTCTTCAACAAGTTGAACATCACTAAGTTGGTTTAGCACAGATTGAACGCTATTCCAGTAAGGCTGAATCAGGCTGTTGTCAGGTTTGGGTGAGTAACCTTGCAAGTGTTCTTTAATCAACTGGTGCAAGGCATTTCCTCGGCGACGGCTGTTAGCAGCAATTCGATTTGCTTCTGCATCACCAACTTTCTTGCGCCAATAGGAAAGGGCGGCTAGAGATTCTGGGGGCTGTGTCGCTTTTAAAACTGTGGTGACAGCAGGGAGAAGAACACCATTATTACCTTGATAGTAGCAACGTCCGTTGATGTAGGTAGATTTCATAAGTGTTGTGAGTGACTACATCAACTAGCTTCGAGGGTTGCTGTCTGAGATAGTGTCTGAGTCAGCTATCCAGAGTGTCTGACTTTGTGTATGAGTGTGTATGACTTTTAATTAGCTTTAGTTAAAATGATTAAAAGTTGCGTAGTTGAAATATGGCAGAGCGTGGGCTTAAAGCATCTACAGAAGGTATCGCAAAAGCGAATCAAGCTTTGATCCGTAATAGTTTAAATAAGACTGCTTTAGCAAGAGATTTAGGACTATCTCGCGCAACAGTTACCAATTTCTTTCGGTTGATACCAATTGATCGCCTCAATTTTGAAGAAATTTGTAAAAGGCTCGATTTAAATTGGCAAGAGATAGTTGATATTCCAGTTTGCAAATCTCATATAGAGGAACATCAAAATACAAAATCAAAATCTTTTGATTTTGTGGGGCGTGAGGATGCGATCGCACACCTTGAAAGCTTAGTTTGGCAAGGTGTAAAAGTTATTGGTATTTATGGTAAAGGTGGAGTTGGCAAAACAACACTAGCTAAGGAATTCTTCAAAAAAATAGGTTTATCAGATTGGGAAATAGAGTTACCAATCCAACCTCAAGATATTACTCCCATAGAAGAAGAGCTTAAAAGATTTTTGTATCCAGACTTTAAGGGTGACATAAAGCACGACTTTATGACAATGATAAAAGAACTTAAGGACAAACTAAAGATTCAAAAAATATACGTGTTTATTGATAATCTTGAATCTGCTTTGGATGGAAAAGGCAAGTTTATCGAAGCTCATGGTCGGTATGTTGAATTGCTTAGAGTTTTAGCTGATCGCGATGTTCAGTCTGTCACACTAATTACGAGTCGTGAACCACTAAAGGATTCTAAAGTAACTGTTGAAGCTTTCCCATTACCAGGATTAGATGAAGAATCATGGATAAACTTCTTCAATCGTCACAATATTGAGACTGGCTCTTTAGCTTTCAGAGAGATGCATAAAGCTTATGGTGGTAATGCTAAAGCAATGGAAATCCTATGCGGTGCAATTCGTCTAGTGCCTTATAAAGGTGATTTAGAAGTGTACTGGCAAGATAATAAAGGAGATTTGTTAATTGAGAAAGACCTAGAAGATTTAGTTTCTAGTCAGTTTGCTCGCTTAAAACAAACTGACGCAGAAGCCTATAAACTACTCTACCGAATGGGAGTATATCGATATCAAATATTTCCTCACGTCCCAACAATTGCTATCATGTGTTTGCTTTGGGATATACCAGAAGAAAGACGGGAGCGGGTTATTAAATCTTTGCAAGACCGTTTTTTAGTGGAGTTAGAAGAAGACGGTTTTAGAAAAATACGATATTCGTTGCATCCAGTAATTCGTGCAGAAGCTATATCTAGGTTGAAATTAGAAGGAGAATCAAGCGATGATCTCGTATTATCAATGAAAAAACATATTGATAAAATTTTAGCATCAGATGACAATTTGCAGGATTTTTTGACTTGGGTAAACAGAAAATCAGTTTCAGTGTCAGATGAAGTGGATACAGAGTATAAACCAGTAATACTTCGAGCTTATTATTTTGAAACAGGTTTTCCTTTTACTATTTATAAGAATTTCATTATGGGTCTACTCGGTTTGAAATCTCCAAAAAAACATCCTGGCTATTATATTGACAAACCGCTTAAGTTAGACAGAGCAATTATATCAGTCTTTCTCTCTACTCCTGCTCATATAAATGGTGTAGTCATAGATCAAAATGGCAATGTTGCTGAGATGGATTATGTTCGTGATTTTAATATCAATGTTTGTGCAAATGCTTCTGATCCTAATTTAAAGCTATTTCTTCAAAAATTAAAACATTTATTACCAGATCCAGCTATGCAACGAGAGCTAAGACAAAAGTGGTGGCAACAAAATGGTAAAGTTTGGCTGGGGTATATGTTAGAGACCATTTATAAAGTAAATCTTTAGGAGGTTAGACGACGCAGCATAA
>NZ_JAVRCE010000098.1:9807-21090 GCF_034530915.1 Nostoc sp. DedQUE09 | reverse complement strand
TCACCGCCAACCGTTCCGGTGTGGCGGGAGTACCCTTGCGGAGGTCTAGATGGATAGTACAGTTAGACAATTATCCTGGGTTTTGACCATTTGTAGCCTCCCATCAACGGACTAAGCCACATAATTGTTAAATCGGTACTCTTTGCTGCTTGACTGAGAATAGGACTCGCCAAAGCTGACCCAGAGATACAGAGCCTTGCTCCTGAACAAAAACCAAGGGCAAGAGAGCAGCTGTCCGTAGGACGGCTGAAAGAACAAACAGTCCCAGTAAACCACCGGCACCAGGCAGAGTAGCCAGAAAGCTACCAGCTATGATTCCCATTGCTCCAGTGACACCAGCTACCGCTCCGGCGATCGCAAAGTAAGTGGATTGATTAGTCACCGGTGCCACTCCCATCATCAGATTGTTGGTACACAGGTCTATGGCTGCCCACGTCCCAGATCCCAGCACGTGTAAAAAGGGCAACCATATCCAAAGGGAAATTGAATCATTGCCAGCTACTAACCATAATAGAGGCGTCACCGCCACCAAGATTCCTACTAATAACATGATCGGACGATTCCCAATCCGGTCAGACAGTTTACCCCAGAAAACTAGTAGTAGCATGTTAGCACCAGATCCTAAACCGTTATAGATTGTTACTAAGCTGACATCTATATTTAGGTTATCTAGCATATAGAGGTTAAAGAAGGGAGCGCTGACGTTAACGGCAAAGCACCAGATGGCAAGGTAAAGCAGCAACTTCAAAAAATTGGGGTCATTCAGGAAGCGAAGATGTATCCCGCTGCGGTATGGTTGGGGTATATCTGACCCCACGACTTTTAAAAGCTGCGGGTTCACATCGCTCATCCAGAACTGACAGCCCTGACTAAGCAGCCCAACTACAATTCCTAGAACCAAGATTGCACCGTAGCCTTGGAGCGTTCCACTAGGCCAGATTGATACTGCTAGACCCAGCAACGGCACACCGATGAGATTCATCAAACTGAGAATACTATTGCGAAAGCCAAAATACCGCCCCCGCAACCGCCCAGGTACTAACACAGCCGTCCAGCTCATCCAAGGAGCACGGGCGAAAGCTTCAATGATATTAGCCACTAACATAATTCCCAATGTCAACAGCACCACTTGGTGCTTAGTGATATGGTTAGAAGAGCTGACCAACCAAATCGCTGGCACGAGAATTATCCACAGTAGCCGCGCCGGGATAAAAACGCTCATGCAATACCAGTTGAAGCTGCTACTTCGTTCTACCAAATAAGCTCCCAGAGGTTGGAGCAGATTCACCAGCTGAGGAATAGAGGCAAGCAGACCAATTTCTACTGGCCCGGCACCCAGCTCTAGCAAGAAATTACTGAGCAACGCTGAACCGATGATACTGTAAAAAACCGCAGCAAAAAGACTCTCAAGAGTTAATGCCCTGAGACTTGTGCGAATTTGCGGTTTAGAAAGTTTAATAGGCAGATTTGTGGGAAGAATTACCGTTTCTATTAATTCTTTATTCTCTGGGATTTCCTGAATGGGGAGAGGGATCTTTTTTAGTAAGCTTTCGTCTTCTACTTCCTGGAACATACTGAATAGCCAAAATTTAAAAAGAGTTAACGCGACCTTAATTGCTGGTTTAATGTAGAGAGCCGTAGGCGCATCAGCCTACTGGGACAATCTTTTTGAAAGATACGTTAGGGAATGAGGGGTTATTAGCCCTGTTGTGTCACCTCATATTTAGTATAATAAAATACGAAAATATAATTAAAATACAGAGTATGGCAATTAGCCCTGTTGTGTCACCTCATATTTAGTATAATAAAATACGAAAATATAATTAAAATACAGAGTATGGCAGAGCCTTGCTCACCCGTACAAACCATCAACTTTGTGGACGAATATTGTCTGTTGTATAAAAATAAAAAGCTGTTTTCAGATATTAGGCTTTTTGAAACATTTAAGTATCTACATATAGGAATATAGGATGTATTTCTGATTTAAAACGAAAAGCCTCCCAGAAATAGCAAAGATTATTGGATTAGATAAGTATTAAGGGCTACATCATTTCTTAACAATCTCATCTTGCTTGAGATGTAGAGAAGTTAAGAGCTTTGGGTTTAGAACTAATTTTATAGATACTAAAAGGTAGACAAATCATTTTAATTATGAATGAGACAGGAGATAGAAAGAAAGAAACTAAGATTGATCTATGTTTAGTTGTGATTTAGATAGACTAGGGCTACAGTAAGGAGAAGTTCACCCAAGCATTTTTGCAGATTTGTGGTGCCAAAGTTGAAATTATCAAGCGAACCGAAGCATAATTTCAGGTGTTGCCAAAACCTGGGTTGTCGAGTGTACATTTGGGTGCTTTCGCTGGTTGCATCGCACAAGCCACGGACTATGAACTATTGTTAGGCGTGAGCGAGTTGATGAGCGAAACGGCAATGGTGCGCTTGATGTTGGAGCGCCTTGCTGCCTAAAGAGAACCTTTATGAATCAGCTCTTATATGGAGTCACAACAGTTTGGAGAAAGTCTATATGTTTCACAAGATTCTAGTTGCAATCGACACCTCTGCATCTGCCAAGGATGTCTTTGATAAAGCCTTGTTCTTAGCAAAAGCGAGCAAGGGCAGCCTTATGCTGTTGCATGTTCTGTCGGGTGAAGAACAGAACAAAGTAAATATACCTATACTTCCCAGGCAGGATTACTATCCATATCCCGTGATGAGTAAAAAAACTTTGGAGTTCAATCAACAGCAGTGGGAGGTTTTGGAAAAGCAAGGTCTAGAGCTACTACAATCGTGTACAAATGAAGCAACTCTAACAGGCGTGAGTACAGAATTCATCCAATCCCCTGGCAATCCTGGTCAAACCATCTGTAAATTAGCCTCCACTTGGGGTGCTGACCTAATCGTAGTTGGACGTCAGGGTCTATCTGGTTGGAGTGAGTTAGCCTTGGGTAGTGTCAGCAATTACGTACTCCACAATGCTCACTGCTCAGTCCTAACTATGCAACACATATCAAAAATGAATACTGAATCTGCTCAAGACGAATCAAGCAGAGTTAGTGCATCGGATTAATATAATTAAAGCTAAACTCAAACTACTATAGAGTCGGAGTAGTCAGCGAGATATTCAGGAAGTGAAACCATTGTATGTTTATCAGAGCGCTCTGATATGGGGTTCAGCCGGGATACGCGCAAAACAAGACACGTTGTAAATTTTTGTACGGCACAGATAGTAAGAATTTGAGGCTTTTAAATTTCAAATGGGAATGATACTAAAGCAGCTTAGTGATTGTACTGAATATGTTTTAGACTCATTCCCAGTAACAATTTGTATTAAGCTAGCGACATCGGTCTCCATGCGGAAATTATATCTTCTAGCACAAATAATCTCTTTTGAGAATTGGCAGTTTCAGTTATTAAAACTTGTAGCGTTACGGTATACACATTGTTGATTATTTGGTGTCCGTAACCAATGACTTTTCCTAACTGCCCAGTTTGGGAATTTAGTACATACTCATCAATGGTGAACATAACAGCAACCTTTCCAATTGGAAATAAGATGATGAAGGTGCATTTAAATGCATCTTCTAATCAAGTCTAAATGTAATAAATAACGTTTATATGTACGATTTCGTACATATAAACTTAAAATCATTCCTACGAAATAGAGAATTAATAGGGCAGCTATACTCAAGTCATAAATAACATTTGAAAAACAAAACAAGTTCTTTAACTTCTGGTATATGGCGTTTAATAATCACATGAGGTACATCATATTCCCCTCCTCGCTTGCGGGGAGGGGGTTGGGGGTGGGGTTCTTGTACCTCACTCAACTGAGAACCGCTGTATGCCGAAAGTTAAAGCCATTCATTTTAAGTTGATTGGAAAATAAGTGAGTAACAATAAGACTCTACTTTCATCAAATAAAATTAACTCGGACAATCACTTTCACCTAAAATTACCACAATTGCTCAATTGGTGGACGCGAACATTTAAGAAGCACGGCAAGATACAGAATTATGCCATAAACCATGAGGCGTAGTAGCAGGTGGATTTGCTGTGAGTTTTACTTCTCCTACTCTTGCACATAGTCGTCACACTCACACTCGTGCATCTGGTTGAGTTGGCAACGAAACGCCTGACGTTTTTCTACTGCAATGAAACAGACCAACAGTTTGTTGACCAAAAATCGCTGTTGAAGATTGAACAGTGTGACAACCATTAGCTGATTAAATTTTTACTTATGTGTCACTCAGGAAGTAAATACACCCTCTAAAGGACTTCTGTAACGCCGAACTGGACAGGCTTGTGCAATGTTGCCCACTTTTTACAAGCTTGTGTGACGAGTTGTATCTCTTCTTGCGCCAAAAGCTCGTTTGGGAACCCAGATGCTAATATCTGAGCTACTTTTATCGCTATTTCGGATTCCACACCGTACTTTACTAGTTGTGTATAAAATAAGTCTTCATTCTCTACAGACATTAAAAGCTTAAGCTGCATAAATAAGGCGGTGTTAAAACTTAACCTTGGAATTCCAGATAATTTTGGTTCTTAATTAATTAGTATAAAAAATCTGATTATTAGCATCTGTCCGATTTCGCACATAGAATCTATCGCGCTTGTTCGATGAAAGGCGATCGCTTGGCAAAGCACTAGGGCAGATAGAATTGGCTTAGAAATTCTTCCTTATTTGGCTCTAGCGATAGTCATAAAAGAGAGCTAACTGCCATGATAATTTTGTAGTTAAAAACCACATAAGTCAGGATGATTGACCGTCGCTAACTAGTCCAGAAACCTAATCTAACCCGAAGTTTCGGGTTAGTGGTAGTTATAGCAAAGTGCTGAGTGCTGAGTGCTGTTAGCGGTAGCGGGGCGTTTAGCCCGTGCTGAGTAAGAACCCGGTCGTTTCAAGCCTTTGAGCAATCAACACTGTCCTAACCTATGTGACTACGGCTATAATGCTCAATCTTCATGCCGTAATTGCCAGACTGCACCAAAAGCGGCCCCAGCCCCAGCTAACAATCCGGTACTCATTCCTTGGATAGTTTTTTGGATTGGATCTTGGGTTAGACACTCACTTGTAACCTTACTATCTCCCAAGCAGAGATTACTTTCTGCCCAACCAGCAGTACCTCCTAAAATTACACCAGTTATACTACAGGAAACAATTAGCAGCAAAAGGCGTTGCGTTTTTCTAGCCATAGATGGATGTTTTACTCAATTTTGTACTTTAGAATTTACAGTGGCTCAGTATGTGAATAAATTGGTCTGGATAAAGAATTTTAGATTTGTCTATAGTTAAGCCACTGTTTAATCGGTCTGCTTCAGCAAAATTTCAAATCTAAAATTCTGTCAAAAGTTAGAGATTTTAATTTACTTTTAACTACTTTACACATCTATACAGCAAATGTCAGCTAGTTTAGGCTAACGAGGGCAACCTAAATGAGGTTCGGATAAAATAAGTTGCCTATCGATAACCTTTGTAGAGACGTAGCATTACATAGTCTCTACACACCATAAGATTCCACCCACAACCTTAACCGAAGCGTGTTTGAGTCCAATCCATTACAATACTGCTCGCTTTGTGCATTTTCAACTCGGCATTGGGTTTGGGGAAAAGGTTAAAGGGTAAAGGTTAAAGGTTTTTTCTTTCCCCTTCCCCCCGCCCCTTATCCCCAGAGGGGGCCCCACCTTCCCCTTTTCCCCAAAACCCGACAAGTATTGCAATCCATTAGCCTCGGCGTAGTTGGTGAGTTGCTGCCCACCGATGCTCAAAAAAGGATCTACTCAATCTTTAAGTTAAAGGGCAACCGGGCGTAAACTCCCTGTGGATCGTTCATCTTTTGCAAAATCTCTACTTCTTGTTGTAATTTCTGGAATTCAGCGGTGAGGGGATTAGCTGATTTAAGTTGTGCTGACTCAATCCCGAAAGCAGTCCGTGCCTCTTCTGTTGCACGCCCAAAAAAGCGTTCTCCAAAGCTGCTAGTGCGAGGATATTCTTGCACTTCCCAGTCTTCTCCTAGTTTTGCCTCCTTGACAGCATAAGCGATCGCAGTATTTAAACCGCCAATTTCATCCACCAAACCAATATCTTTGGCCGCCTCACCCGACCAAACCCTTCCTTGAGCAATTTCTGCCACTTTTTGTTCTGGGAGTTTCCGACCTTGAGAAACTTTATTCAGAAACATATTATAAATACGGTTAACACTGCGCTGATAAATTTCTAATTCTTGAGGCGATTTCGGACGCGAAACTGTTTGACTATCAGCATAGCGTGCGGTTTTCACCGAATCCCAGGTAATGCCATTATCATTAGCCAGCTTTTGCCCATTGAATAGCACCCCAAACACACCTATTGAGCCTGTAATCGTATTTGGTTCGGCAAAAATGCGGTTAGAGTCGCTAGCAATCCAATAACCACCAGAGGCGGCGACATCACCCATTGATACCACAACTGGTTTTACCTCACGAGTTAATTTCACTTCTCGCTGCATGACTTCAGATGCGGTAGCGCTACCACCAGGACTATTAATTCGTAATACAACAGCCTTCACATCTTTATCTTGTCGTAGCCTGTTGAAGATTTTCGCAAAGCGCTCGCCTCCTACTTGTCCATCTTCTCCTTTACCATCAACAATCTCGCCCTCAGCATAAACAACGGCAATTTGATTTTTGGAGTTACGTTCTACACCCAAAGATTTACCAGAAACTTGTGCGTAGCTATTCAGGCTAATTTGTCGGAATGTTTTGTCTTCTTTATCGCTATTGGTCAACTTTTTCAAGTCAGCGACAACTTGATCGGGGTATTGTACTCGATCGACTAAACCGCTAGTTTTGGCTTGTGTAGCTTCTAGTAAGGACTGATTATCTGCGATCGCTTGCAACTTATTGGGTTCAATTTTCCGACTTGCGCCGACAGCAGTGCGCCACTCTCCCCAAACATCATCCAACAATTTCTGAGTTTGTTCGCGGTTTTCTGGACTCAACTTGTTGAGAATAAATGGTTCAACAGCTCCCTTAAATTTCCCTACTCGCACGACTTGAACACCAATACCATACTTCTGTAATGCTCCCGTTAAGAACATTGGTTGTGAACTCAAACCGTTGACTTCCATCATTCCCAGAGGATTAAGGACAATGGAATCTGCCACTGAACTAACGTAATATTCCTTTTCACTCCAATCACTGCCGTATGCCACAATCTTTTTCCCCGCAGCGCGAAACTCCTCCAGCGCTTTCCGAATTTCTTTTAGAGAGGCATAGCCGACGTTACCAGTTTGGCTTGTGTTGGTTGCATCCAGATAGATGCCAACAATGCGCGGATCGCGCCGCGCCTTTTCCAAAGTTTCTACAACTTTGCGGAGTGCCATTCTATCTTCATCGACACCTGATATTGTGTTTTGAAACAGTTGGCCTGAACTAGGCTCGCCATCAGTAATTTTCATTGACAAGTCAAAAACCAACACTGACTTATTTTTCACATTTGGCCCAGTATCTTTAGACGAGCTAGCAGCCAATATCAGCAAGAACAGTCCAGTGGTTCCCAGACCAGCGAAAATAATTAGTCCTAGTAAAGTGCCAACTAAACTAGCAAAAGTTTGTTTGATAAAATTACGCATTAGTTATTAGTCATTGGGCATTGGGCATGGGGCATGGGGCATTGGGCATTGGGCATTGGGCATTTATAAATGACAAATACTTCTCTACGAGAGGCTGCGCGTAGCTTGCTTCCCCGCAGGGGTACGCTCAGTACAAGTGACAAATGACGAATGACTAATGACTAATGACCTATTTACCTATTCTATGCGCTGTAAACTGCCAGAGTGCTTTAACTGATGCAAGCTGGCATTGCCAGTACAAAATAAAACTGTGGTGATTTCAGCGATTAATACTTCAGCGAGTTCCGCGACTGCTGTCTCTGATATTGCTGCTGCTTGTAAGAAAGGCATTGCTAAACCAGCTATATCTGCTCCCAAGGCGATCGCAGCTGCAACATCCAATCCATGACGCAAACCTCCCGAAGCAATTAAGGGCACATCTTTGGCGTAGGCGTAGCCCGTCGTAGACATCGCTCTAATAGTTGTAATGCACTCTGCTGTCGGTAAACCCCAATCGGCAAACGTCCTTCCTAAGCGACGTTGTAAAGGATTTTCTGCCCGTTCGCTTTCTACTTTTGCCCAAGAAGTACCACCCGCACCCGCGACATCAATTGCTGCTACCCCAGCGGCGATTAGTTTCTCGGCGATCGCTGCTGAAATGCCGTTACCTACTTCCTTCGCAATTACTGGTACTGGCAATTTTGAGCATAATGTAGAAATCTTGTCAAGCAAGCCGCGAAAATTAGTATCACCTTTGGGTTGAATGCACTCTTGTAAAGGGTTAATGTGTAAAATCAAGGCATCAGCTTCTAAAATATCAACTACGCGCAAACATTCATCTAAGCCGTACTTGTAGTTAAGTTGCACAGCCCCCAAGTTTGCAAATAGCAGAACATCGGGCGCATACTTGCGGACAGCAAAAGTATCAGCCACCTGTGGTTTTTCTACTGCTACGCGCTGGGAACCGACACCCATTGCAATTTTGTAGTGTTGTGCGACTTGCGCCAAACGTTGGTTAATCATTGCGGCTTGTTCTGTTCCGCCAGTCATGGAAGAAATTAACAAGGGTGCGCCAAGGTGTTTCCCCAGGAAAGTTGTACTGATATCAATATCGTCGTGGTTGAGTTCGGGTAAGCAAGAATGGGTGAAACGATAACGTTCCAGTCCATTGGTGATTTGATCGCACTGAACATCTTCTTCTAAACAGATGCGAATGTGATCGGCTTTGCGATTCTGAGTTTGTGCAGAGATATTGGTAGGGGCGTTCACTGGTGGGTATGGCTAAAGTATTGGCTTGCGATCGCTATTGTTACATTGTCTGCAACTGTATTTGTATAACAAAAATATTTATTTTCGCTATCTTTCGGGTACGTTACGCTATTGATCACAGAACCATTCCCCCATTTGATGAGCTAATTAATATGGTTTTACAAACAGAAAAGCGCTACACCTCAGAAGAATATTTGGAATTAGAAGAGAACGCTGAATATAAAAATGAATACAGGGATGGAGAAATTATACCCATGACAGGAGGAACAACTAACCACAACAAAATTGCACTTAATTTTTGTCGCAAATTTCCCCTGACAGTGCAAGGACAAGATTATGAGATTTACATAGGGGATGTGAAATTATCAATCCCTCGTTATCGCCTTTATACTTATCCTGATATTATAGTCATCAAAGGTAAGCCTATTTATGAGGGAACAGGGACAACAACTATTACTAATCCCTTATTAATTGTTGAAGTCTTATCAAATTTAACTAAAAATTATGATAAAACAGATAAGTTTAAATTGCACCAGTAGTATCGCTGTCTTTCTGCTTTTGCATTTGATACTCCTTCGTTTCAAATAAAAAGTCGCACAGTGTTTTAGCCGAATTAACTGCTAATCTTGCGTGATGCTCCAATGGTTTATACGAAATGACATGAGAATCGCTCATCGTATTTCGTAGAGTAGCCAAACCAGAAACTATGCTTGTTAACCCAGAGAGGATTTGCCTCAGACATTCTGCAAGACTTTCTTGCCCTGGAGAAAGATTAAGATGTTTTTGAACCCTTTTATAAAGTTTCGGTAGGTTCCCATCAGACTCCGGTGGATTATGATCAAATTCTTTTTCAATTGCAGACAAAACTGCCTCAACGAGAGATCGTGCGTTAGTAATTGCTCCATCAAAATCGCCTTCAGCAAGTTTCTTGTCACATTTTTTGATTTGCTCATCAATAAAAATGTGTGTTATCTCAACCGAATTTTCATAAGGATGTAACAACTCGATTTGAGAACGACCTAATTTATAAACTTCCCATTTCTTTCCCGCAAGACGTAATTCATAATTATCAAATTCGAGAAATTGGTTGAGATGTTCAATTGCAACGTTAATATCGAGTTCCTTTCCAAGAAAATGACGAGGATCAAGAGCCGAAACCAGGATGTCTTTCATGGTTGGCGTATCATTGAATTCACGTAACTTCTCCTCGGCATAATACCAACGTGAAGGAAAACCATTACCGTATGTATCCTCCGAACCAAATTGATTAAAAAATGAAACCAGTTGTGCACCAGTTCGATAAGGTGAACGCTTTCCATCACCTGTAATAACAGAGCCAAGAGCTGATATTGTTTGTTCCGATAATTTCACACTTCAACCAACCTTTATTACCCGACTAACAATTCTAAAGTACTTCCCCTACCAAAGACTAAGCCACCTAACTATTTAGTATACGGAAAGTTTTATACAATCTTTTTCATGATAAGCGCCATTTTAAAAACATGGAAAGCGCAGAAATTGAAGCATTGATGCGATCACCAGTCACTTAGTTTCGGGTAAGGCATACACTCAAGCTCCCAACTAAAGCATTTGATCGCGCTATTCATTATAGTGTGCAATTTATTGTTAGATAACAAGGAAACAAGCAGCAGTCGCATCCTGTTTGCTGGTGAGCTAACTACTAAGGTGTGATCGTGCGATCACCAAACATGGGCATCATTCACGGTGAATGATGCCTATTTGTTGCTCATTACGCCGTTTGTGTAGCAGCCGCTTTTGAGTCTGCGGTGGATTTTAACCGCGTGATAGTGGCTTTACGAATGCGATCGCTCTTGCGTACCCCGCCTATCATCTCGTATTCCCGGCTATCTTTGCCATACTTCAACACTACACCACTAACCAAGCGTTCTGAAGTTTCCCGAATGGTCTTTTCAAGGGTTTCTATTTGTTCCTTTGCTGAGTCAAGGGCAGTTAGCATCATATTATACTGGTCAATCTGGTTGCGGAGTTCTCCGGTTAACTGGGTTAAATTGTTTAAGCTGATCGAATCACCAAAATCTAGGGTAGAATTAATCGATTTAAATCCGATTACTCTCTGTTCGGTTTTTTCTAGTACGGTAGAGCTTCTTTTTTGGCGTGGCATCAATGCAGACTTTTTACTAAACTTTCTCTTTCTAGAGTGTCTCAATGGAGCAATGTAGTGGTTCAGTAAAACTTGCAAAAAAAGGTGTTTTTTGTAATAAGATTGGAATAATAGCTCAGTAATTACACGACAATAAACTCGTCTTTTGGACGAATAAGCTCGTGTTCTGAACGAATAAGCTCGTGTTCTGAACGAATAAGCTCGTGTTCTGGACGAATAAGCTGGTGTTCTGGACGAATAAGCTGGTGTTCTGGACGAATAAGCTGGTGTTCTGGACGA
>NZ_JAVRCE010000098.1:0-9707 GCF_034530915.1 Nostoc sp. DedQUE09 | reverse complement strand
AGCTGGTGTTCTGGACGAATAAGCTGGTGTTCTGGACGAATAAGCTGGTGTTCTGAACGAATGGACTTATCCGCTTGACTACTTATTAAACTTGAAGAAGCCCACCTTTGCTAGGCTACAGTGGTGTACACAAGTCTGAAATAGCTGATTAACCAAGGTTTTACCCCACCCTAACCCTCCCCTTTACAAGGGGAGGGAACTAGATTTCTTTCCGGCTTCCCCCCTTTCCAAGGGGGGATTGAGGGGGGTAATTTGACTTGTGTGTACACGGTAGCCTTGTAAAGGGGAGGGAACTGGATTTCTTGTTTCCCCCCAATGCATCGAGGGATTAAGGGGGGTAATTCGACCGAGCAAAGAGGAGCTTATGATATTATTGATCCTCAGAATGGCGATGTCTGGGTAACAGGCTCTTTTTCTGCTTGTCTTGCAAACTGCTGGCTTGTTTCAGGACTGGGATACACTGGTTAATCATCCAGATTAAAACCTCGATTGGTGAGTCTCCTCGCTGAAGGCGGTTTTCGGCATTTACGCCAATTAGCATTGTTTGCAAAATTAGCAAGAAAGCGTAGGCGTAGCCCGCACTTCTCTACGAGACGCTGCGCGAACGACAAAGCTCTGTTACCACCGCAGGCATCGTTTTTGCGATCGCCGTGATGAGTTAATTAAAAGACTTCCAAATAAAAAACATCCCAAAACTGACGCAAAAATCTTCTCTATTTATCCTCTCTCTGCGTTCTCTGCGTCTCTGCGGTTAGTTTATTTGGATAATTTATTTCTTGGAAATCCCTAACGCTCTCCTAAGAAGATTGTGATTTTAATTGCGTTGTTACCCCCCTTAGTCCCCCCTTGCAAAGGGGGGAAACAAGAAAAATCCGTTTCCCTCCCCAATACATACGGGGAGGGTTAGGGAGGGATAAAAAAGATTTGAAATTACGACTTTTAAAACATCCTCTAAGAGTCATGGAAGAGCGTTAATTGTAATAAGTAGCAATTACAGCAGTCAAAGGGATTAATTTATTTATCAGCCTCATCCATCTTTAGCCAGTTAGCAAAGTTTTTCGCAGCAGATAAAATTCTTGAGGAAGAAATTTATCTACTGTAAGTTCTTTAGAAAGTGTTACAGACAAGGAAAATTGCTTTTATTGTGCAATTATTTCAATGAACTAAACGATTGTTATCATTATTAGAGTTATATACTCATGCCAACCGCACTCAAAAATATACAAATTAAAAACCTAATTTCAATAGGTTTACTAGTTTTCGTGCCTATTGCTATTGTGGCAGAAAAGTTAGAATGGGATGCATTAATAGTATTTGGACTTTCAGCAGTTGCAATTATTCCGTTAGCAGTTTGGCTGAGTCAGGCCACAGAAGAAATTGCTGTGGTTTTAGGCCCTTCTATCGGAGGCTTATTAAATGCAGTCTTCGGTAATGCAACTGAGCTAATTATTGCTCTAGTAGCTCTCAAAGCAGGCTTGGTAGATATTGTTAAAGCCAGCATTACCGGAACTATTATCAGTAATTTACTGCTGGTAATGGGGCTATCTATGTTGCTAGGAGGGTTACGCTATAAGGAGCAGACTTTTCAGCCAATGGCAGCGCGAGTCAATGGCTCGACAATGACACTAGCAGTAACTGCAATTGTCCTACCTGCAATGGTAATCACTACATCTAATGTCGTCGAGCAAAGCGCTATTACTAATCTGTCGATTTTTGTAGCAGTCATTTTAATTGTAGTTTATGGTTTTACGCTGTTATTCTCGTTGAAGACTCACAGCTACCTCTACGATGTTGGGGTTGTAGAACTAGAAGGTGTTTCTGAAGACGAGGCCGCCACAGAGCCAGATAAACATTCAAAGCCAAACTTGAGCCTTTGGGTTGGTGTTTTGCTGGTAGCAACGATTGGTATAGCGTTCGTGTCTGAGATTTTTGTCGGTGCAGTTGAAGAGGCAACAAAAGGACTAGGATTGACACCTTTGTTTACCGGAGTAATTTTATTACCACTAGTTGGAGGTGCAGCCGAATATGTAACTGCTGTCCGAGTAGCAATTAAGAACAATATGGATTTGGCAGTATCTGTAGCAATGGGATCGAGTCTACTAGTTGCTTTGTTGGTTGCACCCATCCTTGTGCTAGTTGGGCAGGTAATTGGACAACCAATGGATTTAAACTTTAACTTGTTTGAGGTTGTTGCAGTGATCATTGCAGTGGTGATTGCCAACTTAATTAGTTTGGATGGTCGCTCTAACTGGTTAGAGGGGATGTTGCTGCTAGCAACCTATGCTGTACTGGGTGCTGCCTTCTACTTCCATCCAGTTTGAGCGCTAATCGGGCAGCTTTTTGGAGATGAAAGCGAAACCAAACTTTATTGACGGGTATAACGATGTTTCACCCCAATGGGGAAATATTCAAAATCACCCATTGGGGCTAATGTAACTTGTGGTGTTTGATATTCTGCGGGAACATAATTAGCAAACTCGCTATTTAGGCGTAGCAGTTGTGAAAGAATAGAAGATGCGATCGCTTCTCTTCGATCTTCACTACCCTCTACTCCTACTGCTAATTCCACAACTACAGATAAAAATCGGTTTTTGTCAGCATCTTCCTTCACCTGCAACACAAATTTACCCGTCACCCATTCTTGAATTCCTGGTTGCTCTAATCCCACCGTCACATTTTCGGGATAGATATTTGCACCAAAGTAAGAAACTGTAAAGTTAGAACGACCGAAGACATAAACAAAAGGTAGCTGATGAATACCTCTAGGTGAGTGCTGAGTGCTGTTAGCGGAAGCGGGGCGTTTAGCCCGTGCTGAGTTTGGAGTGTCGAATTCTGAATTGTGACTCTCATTCTGTAACGCTGCAACAGCATCAAATCCCCATTCGGCTAAAAATTGCAGCATAGCTTCATAACTAATTATCCCGCCAGTATCCAAGATGTCATAACGCACTAAGGGAATACCGTTATCTCCCGAAAACAGCAATCCGCCATCTTGAACTTCAAAAAAGCGAGTGAAAGGATCGTATTGTACTAGTGTGGGTAAACGCGATTCCCCAAATAAAGCTCTCGCTGCATCGGGATTTTCTGCTAAAAAGCGACGGATACAAATACTTAACGGGGTTTCATTACCCAAAACTCCCGCATCCGCAGTGCCGTAAAGTGATGCAAAATCATAACAAGGATTTTGTGAACCAACTCTTTGGGCAACTAAACTCCGCCATTCTTCACTAAATACTTCTCCTGCCATCACTAATTTAATCTGATATTGCTGCCACTCCACACCACGAGCGATACCAGTATCAATGACATCTTTTAAAAATGGCGGGTATCCCAATAACACCACTTGTTCAAAACCTGAACCTAGTTCCTGCACAACTCGCAAGATTTCTTCTTTATTGTTACCAGGAGTAATTACAGTGATGGGATAACCTTTGCTAGCAAGATAACGACAGCAATTAGTAGTAAACATTCCACCTACCCAAGTGCCTAAAGTGAAACAAATCACTGCTAAGGTACGTCTGCTGTCTGAATAGAAACTATCGTGAAAAATCTGTTCAAAGCGTGTGGCAATTTGGAGTTCATCTGTGAAAAAACGAGGCCAAAATGTCGGTTTACCACTGGAACCGGA
Organism: Nostoc sp. DedQUE09; assembly: GCF_034530915.1. Taxonomy (NCBI): domain Bacteria; kingdom Bacillati; phylum Cyanobacteriota; class Cyanophyceae; order Nostocales; family Nostocaceae; genus Nostoc; species Nostoc sp. DedQUE09. The sequence goes on along the minus strand of NZ_JAVRCE010000098.1, from coordinate 6,079 downwards.
AGACGCAGCTATCATGTCGCACTCTTGGAGTTGCCCGTTGCGGCACAAGTCAGCTAGAGGATAACGCAGTATATAATTTTGTTTAGCGATCGCTGGTAGTTTTTGAAACTCCTCTAAGGTTTGAATAGTGGCGGGATTAATTTCCCTTTCTGCTAAAAACGCCTTGTAGGCAGGTACATTAGCTGCTACATCGTGAAATAAACTCAAAGCTGCCGAAGTTTGAGTGTTGAGATGCCTTTGCAGTATGGTTTCTAAGGGGGTAGACAAAAAATCTTCAAATGCTTTAATTACTTGCTGCTGTCTTGATTTGCCGTTCATGACGCTTGCTTATTTATCCTGAAGTAGAACCAACATCGTTAAACAGTGCTGAGTGCTGAGTGCTGAGTGCTGAGTAAAAAAGTAATAATTGCGTGGGCTAAACGCCCCGCTAACAGCATCAAATGCTCTTAACCTTTGGATAGAATATCCGAAAATGAGGGTATGCGCGTTGTAGTCATTCAATAAAACCTTAATTTATCCTTCAGCACCATGCAGCTCTATTGCAGTAAACAACACACAAATAATGGTAGTAACCGCTTTTGCACCCATTGTGGTGAACCATTACCTCTTGCTGTGGGACAGGTTGTGGATAATCGCTATCAAATTATCCGTCATCTAGGACAAGGTGGCTTTGGACGCACCTATTTGGCGGAAGATATAAATAAATCCCGTCAAACCTGTGTGCTGAAGGAATTTGCACCCCAAGTACAAGAAAATCAAGATTTACAAAAAGCTAAAGAGTTATTTGAAAGAGAAGCGAATGTCCTAAAAAAACTTCAGCATCGACAGATTCCGCGTTTTCACACCTCGCTACAAGTGAAGATAGGCACTAAAGATTTTTTCTTTCTAGTGCAAGATTATGTGGATGGTGACAATTATTACCAGTTATTAGAACAGCGGCAAAGTCAAGGAAAAACCTTTAGTGAAGAGGAAGTAATCACCCTCCTGCAACAGATTTTACCTGTATTATCATACATCCACTCACGGGATGTAATTCACCGTGATATCTCTCCCGATAATCTAATTTTGCGGCGTTCTGATAATCTGCCAGTGCTAATTGATTTTGGTGGTGTGAAGCAATTGCCAGCTTCTCAAGGTTTTTGGCGCACCAAGTTGGTTGGAAATAACACTTTGCTGGGTAAAAAAGGCTACGCTCCAGAAGAACAGCTACGGCAGGGCAAAGCATTTTTTAGTAGTGATTTATATTCTTTAGCGGTGACATCACTGGTGTTACTCACAGGTCAAGAACCACAAAAATTATACGACAGCTATCAGGGAATTTGGGGATGGGGAAAGGAAATCCGAGTTAGTCCCAAACTAGAGGCGGTGTTAAAAAAGATGCTGGCTTATAGACCGAGCGATCGCTACGAACGAGCCGAGCAAATCCTCAGAGATTTACCATCGCCAACTGCAACTAAATCCCCAGGTAATTATATTACTACCAAGATCAAGACGATGGTAGTTGCTCCCGGAAGACAACACGCCAGTGCTGTTGTGAGTAGATTCCAGAGGCAAACGCAAGCGATTGCTAAACCGATAACTTTCCCTGTTTGGATTCGCCCTTTTATGATGAGTTTAGGGGTAACGGCGTTAGTTGGATTAACTTTAGCGGCGGGAAATGCAGCTATTCGGGCGGTAACTTCAATCACCATCCCATCAATTTCATTACCTTCATTACCGCAAATTCCACAGTTTCCAACTGGCAAACCAGGCGGCGACAAAGGAAAAAATAGCGACCTCCAGAAAATTATCAGTCGTCGTCAAGAGTTAGAAATTACTGAAGGATTTTTTATTCGCACAGTAGATGATTTATTTTATACAAAAAAACCAGAATTAAAAGGACGTAGCCTGACATCTAAACCTGAAGATGCGGATTTACGAGATGAATGGTCTGATATGGCTGATAATTTATTGGATAAACTAGAACAGGCTAACCTCAGTACAGTATCTCGTCGGAAACTGGGGAACTATAGTCAAAAAGATTACGATACATGGAGACGAGAAGCGCGATCGGGGCAGTTTGGGAACTATACAATCGATCAGTTGACCAAAGACACTAATGAAAAATTCGATCGCTTGTTTCCCGATCAGGAGCGTAGGAAACTCAATCAACAGACTTTTGGTCAAATTTGGTATGCGATCGCAGCCGAGCAAGTCAGTAAAGTACAAAGATAAAGTTAGGAGTGAGAAGTTATAAGTTAGGAGTTATGGGTTATGAATTAGGGCAATTTTCTTTATAGATCACGGTTTAATACACGGAGTAGTGTAGTTAAATCAAGTGGAAAATGCTACTCGCTACTCCTTGTTACTATTAACTCCTAACTCCTAACTCCTAACTCCTAACTCCTAACTTTCCAATGAATTCAATCTATTGTTCTAAAGGACATGAAAATTCCCCAGGTAGCCGCTTTTGTCTCCAGTGTGGCGAAAATTTGTTGGATACGCCCATGAGTTATGGTATACAACCAGGAATGACTTTAGGCGATCGCTATGCGATCGTGCGTCAAATTGGCCAAGGTGGCTTCGGACGCACTTATTTAGCTGAAGATGTCAACCGTTTCCGCGAACTTTGTGTTTTAAAAGAATTTTCGCCCCAAGTTCAAACCGCTTACGTTGTCCAAAAAGCTGAAGAACTCTTCGAGAGAGAAGCAAGTGTTCTTTATAAACTGCAACATCCCCAAATTCCCCGCTTCCGAGAACTGCTGCGGCTGAATTTAGGGGGCAAAGAATATCTGTTTTTGGTGCAAGATTATGTAGAAGGGGAAACTTACAATTCTTTGTTAAATACCCGAATAAAACAGGGTTTGCGCTTTACAGAAGTAGAAATACGCCAATTATTCTTTTCAATTTTGCCAGTGTTGGAATACATTCACTCACTAGGAGTAATTCATCGAGATATTTCCCCAGATAATTTAATGCTTCGGACTGTTGACAGACTGCCAGTTTTAATTGATTTTGGCGGTGTCAAACAAGTCGTAGCAACTGTAGCTTCCGAATATTACCAACCCGGTATGGTTGCACCTCCACCAGCACCAACCTTATTAGGCAAAATAGGATTTGCGCCCCCAGAACAAATGCAAACTGGGTTAGTATCTCCCCACAGCGACTTGTATGCTTTAGCAGCAACAATGTTGGTTTTACTGACAGGGAAACAACCCCAAGAATTAATTGATACCTATACTCTCAGTTGGCAATGGCGACGGGAAGTTAATCTGAGTCAAGATTTGGCACAGGTATTAGATAAAATGCTATCTGCTAGACCAAGCGATCGCTATCAATCAGCCCGTCAAGTACTCCAAGCCCTCAACTCACCCCCAGCAAACTATCCGCCAACTCAATATCCCACTCCACCACAACCCACAGCCGCCACCGTCGCCGTCTCTCCACCTCCCCCACCTTCCCCAACCCCTGCATATCCTTCATATCCCTCATCTTCCCCCTCTTCCTCCTGGTGGACGCCAACAAAAACCTTCCTGGTGGCGGCGTTAGTCGCTGGTAGTGTGGGATTAATTTGGTGGGGATTGAATGGCAGACGAGATATTGGGCAAGTCGATCCTAATCCTACAGCCAGTCCCGTTCCAACTAGCGAACAACCAACCGATCCTTTAGCGCAATATTCGCCAGCAGAACGAGAACGCAAAGAAAGATTAAGCGATCGCCGTGAACAGTTGGGTATTGACTCTAACTTCTATGTGAACTTGGTGAATCAAGTTTTTTGGGACAGAAATCCCAGTTTACGGGGACGTACTCTCAGCAATGGCCCTGAAGACGAGAGTTTGCGCGCAGAGTGGGATAAAACAGCTTCAGAATTACTAGAAAAGCTTGCACCACTGAGTAATAATACCCGCCAAAAACTGGGAACTTACACAACTGCTGAACGCGATCGCTGGAAAGCAGAAGTCAACAAAATCAACGTTGGTAGTCGTTCTTTATATGATTTGGGAGATACTGCTTTTTTAAGTGTATTTCCTGAGCAGCGGGGTAAAAGTTTTCAAGGTCAGCCCATTGGACAAGTTTGGTACGGATTTGTTAGCGATCGACTCAGTGCAATCCTTGCTGGTAGAGCTTTCCAGAAACTTGTCTTCGATCCTGGAGCTACTGGCAAAACAGTCAACGGTACTCTCCAACCTGGTGGTGGGAAAGTATTCATTGCTGGACTTGCCAAAGACCAATCTCTAGACTTGAACCTAGAAGCAAATTCCCAAGTCTTGTTATCAGTCTATTCACCCTCTGGCAAAATTCGATTTTTAGAAGATTCTACCAAGCGTAGTTTGTCAACTAAATTACCAGAAAATGGATTTTATGAGTTTGTCGTGGTTTCCACAGCAACAAAGCCAGTAGATTATCAACTCACTATTACAGCAGAAAATCCCATCGCTCCCCCACCACCAACACCCACGCCCACGGAAACATCCACACCTGCACCAACTCCCACGCCAACGCCAACACCTACGCAAACACCCACGCCTACAGAAACCTCCACACCTGAACCGGAACCTACACCAATACCAACTCCTGAGACAACGCCATAGTACCGCAAGGCGGAAGTCAAAAGTCAAAAGTTTGTATATCAAGGCTTTTGCTTGTTTAAAATGGTGGCTTGATTTCTGCCGCGCTGTACTAGTATTGGTGTTTAGACTAAGAAAGGACAAAATGACCCAGTAGTGCTGAGTTAAGGATCTCAAAATGTATATAGTTAAAAGTCGAAGATTTAAATTAACTTTGAGGCTTATTTCCTTTGTTTAATAGTGCCTTTTTTAATAATACTTATAGCTAAGACCGCAAAAAAAGTGATGAAATGGATAATTTTTTATATAACAAAACCATTAGTAATCTCAGCAATCATAGGATCAATCATAGGATCGCTCTGGGCAATATTTTATCTACTGTATAGCCAAAATATTCAAATAACTCTCAAATTATTTTTCTACTCATTTTTGGGAGGATTGCTTGGTGGAATAATTGGTGGTTTTATTGGTCATCTAGTTGGTTCGAGGGTATCTGAAGAATTTTCAGGTGATTTCTTTATTACCTCTGAAGGCGCAAGTTGGATTATTTGGCTTTCAATTTTCTGGATTATAGGCATTATTGTGGGAGCAGTTTTAGGAGGATTGATTTTTATCAGATTTTATTTATAATCCGTTCTGGATAAGTACGTGTTTATAGATCCTATTCGTGCGTATTTTTAGTTTTTTGTCGAATTTCCGTCTTTTATGTTATGTGTTTAACTATAAAATTTTCCGGCTCATACTACTATACATATATTATAAATGAAAACTCAAAGTATTATTGTAATCGTAACGATTCCAACAGTTATTTTAGGAATGCTTGGAGCAATTTGGGCAATATTTTATTTCAGATATACCCAAAATATTCAAGCAAGTTTTGAATTGTTTTTCTACTTCTTTTGTGCCGGTTTGATTGCTGGAATAGTTAGTCTAATTATTGGTATTTTATTTAAGTCGATACTTTATTAAAGTATCAGGTTTGGGATGGACATTATTAGAAGGTTCTTTGAGAGAGAGTACACTAGTAGTACTTTTGTATACCTAAATAGTAATAGTTAATGTTTCGCTCTCTAGTGGTCAAACTTTAGCTATTATCATTGCTGCACCTTTATTAGAGGATGTTTGAAAAGTCGTATTGTCGGTATAAAAAGTTATAGATACCCCTAAATCCCTCTATATATTGGAGGACTTTGATTCCCGTTCCCACTTTTTTAAGGGGAGCTAGGTAAAATACTTTTCAAACAACCTCTAAAGTCTAGCTAGTAGTCTCTCAAGTTTAAATTGATAGGTAAGTAAGTTCGTAGTAAAGACTTTAGTCCTTAGTTTTCTAAGCACTAAAATGCTTACTACAAACTTTTCATTACTAGCTTAGACATTAAACCTCTTGCAAAAATCCTTGAATACCCCTCCCCAACCCTCCCTGATGTGTTGAGGAGGGGGCAATATTTCAAGTTTCCCCCCTTTATAAGGGGGGATTAAGGCAGGGCTGTTTCATTCCATAAGGAAAAGAAGTTTGTCAATATCATTAGAGA
>NZ_JAVRCE010000097.1:0-21191 GCF_034530915.1 Nostoc sp. DedQUE09 | reverse complement strand
TCGTATCATGCTGCGTCGTCTTGTTGTCTAAAGATTTACTTTATAAATGGTCTCTAAGAAGATAAAGGGTTGAAAGTTTGGGCAATCCAAAAGCTACTCAGAATCGGCAGCAAAAAAAGCAGTAAATTGATTAGAGCATTCATCGTCTCGCGATCGCAATTCCACAAAAAGTTGTTGTTACTACTTTAAGGCTAATGAGTTTTGATGCCTGCGCCCTGAAATACAAGGGACGGGCTTTTCGGCCCATCCCACAAAACTAACAAAATCATCCCGCAAATATGGAACGGCGGCGATTAAAATTAAAAACGCAGACATAATCAAATTTAGCCAATAATATCATGTCCGCTTGATTGCTTATTAAATCCGAAGAACCCCACCCCGCCAAAGCTGTGCTTTGTCTCCCCTCCCGAAGAGCGGGGAGGGGTTGGGGGTGGGGTTCTTTTATTATGGGTAATTTGGCGGACATGATATAACACCTGCAAACCATCCAGACTCATATCGAAACTTGAGAAATAAAACTCAACATCTACTCTTTGTTAACAGTTATTGCATTGAGCACTATCGTTTGCAAGGTGCTTTTGTAAGCACCTCGCAACCCGTGTCACTTAACGATTAGAGAATCTGATTACGATTAAACAAGCACAAAATTCTTTTCGGCTAATGACAGTCCAGCAGATAGTTGGGCAAATTTTACTTGAGTAAACTCAGCCGCACTGCCGTCCTGGTCAAAGTACAGTCCACCTGTAGAATTATCATAAATAAATCGTTGATTGCTTGTCGTTGCAGATGTTCCGATGGTGAATTGAGCATCCGAGAGTGAACCTATTAATAACCCGCCACCAAAACCATTAGCATATACTTGAATCAGTTCATTAGTAGCGTTGAAGTCATAAATAGTGCCAACACCCCCATTGTAATTATAGAAACCAAAGGTATCAGTCCCATCCCCTCCAATTAGGCTGTCATTACCATTTCCACCTTGGAGGATATCATTGCCATTGCTGCCAACAATATTGTCATCATAGCTGGTACCTGAGATATGTAATTGTTCGATATTGTTGTAATTAACTCGATACAAGCCTACCGTAATTGAGCCAGTGTTAGTAGTAGCATTGAATGTCGAAGTGATTCCTCCAGCAGTATAGTTGTAAATGGTGAACAACGAATCATCACCATTACCCCCATCTACTGTTTGAGTCACTAAATCAGACAAGTTACTATCTATGGAACTAGCGATTAGATTGAATGAATCATTGCCATCGCCCCCAGAGAGAAGGTTATCACCTGTTGAATTGCTGAAGCTCAACTTGTCGTCACCAGCGCCTCCTTCTAGCGTGTTATTACCAGACGGGCGAGAGTCGGAGTAGTCGTTGGAGTTGTAGCTGTAGTAGTCACCAGAGATATCAAGCTCATCATTGCCATCACCCCCAGAAAGCAGGTTATCGCCTTTTGAACCACCAGCGCTCAAGCGATCGTCACCCGCACCTCCTTCTAGGGTGTTATTCCCAAACGAGCGAGAGTCGTTGAACTCGCTGTAACTATACTTGTACAAACCAAACACGTCAAGAGAATCATTGCCATCACCCCCAGACAGAAGGTTATCGCCTTTTGAACCACCAGCACTCAAGCGATCGTCACCCGTACCTCCTTCTAGGGTGTTATTCCCCAAGGAGCGAGAGTCGTTGGAGTAGCCAGGGAAGGAGAAACTGTAGTTGCCAGAGATGTCAAGAGAATCATTACCATCGCCCCCAAAGAGCAGGTTATCACCTTTTGAACCGCTAGCACTCAAGGTATCGTTACCTGCATCTCCATTCAGAGTATTATTGCCTAATGAGCGAGAGTCGAAATTGCCTAATCTGTTAGAGTTGTCGCTGAATATCCTGCCAGAGATATCAAGAGAATCATTGCCATCGTCCCCAAAGAGCAGGTTATCGCCTGTTGAACTGATAGCACTCAAGGTATCGTCACCAGTACCTCCGTCAAGGGTGTTATTTCCCGCACCACCTCTGAGCAGGTCATTACCGCTCAACCCGTCGATGATGTCGTCACCCCCCTGACCATTGATGACATCATTAGAGTTGTCAAAACCCGTAATGCTGTTATCGAGGTCATTAAGGAAGGTAACAGTGTTCCTGTTGAACACAGTAGTTTGAGTGGAATCAGCATCAAACACATCAAAACTGTCGCTGATGCTGGTTTCTCCATTAAACAGGATATTGCCAATAGCTGGTCGTGAAGAAGTTGCTGGTAGATTATCCAGGTTTTCTAACTTAAAGTTTTGTAGAATAACTTTCCTGTCATTATTAAAACCTTCAAAGGTAATTTCTAAGTTGTTACCATTTTGAGTTAATTGCAGATTTTCAGCAGTAAAACCTATAAATTGCAAAGTGTCTAAGGAGGCAATTACGGTTGCTGAGGGATTTGAACCTTTACCTATGCCACCGAAATCGGTGATAATATCAATGTTAGTGCCGTCATAGGAGCTATCGCTCAAGCTATAAACAAATTTATCATTGCCCGTGCCACCAGTTAGAGTGTCCTCCCCACTCCCACCTGCCAAGATATCATTACCTGCACCACCAATAATCGTATCTTTGCCATAGCTCCCGGAGAGCGTATCGTTCCCACTGTTCCCCAGAATGTTGTCGTCGTAATCTGTGCCTGAGATATTTAATCGTTCGATGTTCTTGTAGTTAACCCAATTTGTGCCCGCCGTAATTGAGCCAATGTTAGTAGTAGCATTGAATGTCGTTGCGATCCCCTTTGTACTATTATTGACATTGGAGATGTAATCAACGGACAATACATCGTCACCCGCTCCCCCATCAATTGTATCTTTGCCACTATTGCCTGTTGAAAGCGTATCGTTGCCACTATTGCCAACAATATTGTCGTCGTAACCTGTGCCTGAGATATTTAATCGTTCGATATTCTTGTAGTTAACCCGATTTGTGCCCGCCGTAATTACTCCCTTGTTTGTAGTGGCATTGAATGTTGTTGTGATCCCCCCTGTAGGATTGCTGTAGGTGTAATCAACAGGATTGGTGTAGGTGTAATCAACGGACAACAGATCGTCACCTGCTCCCCCATCGATTGTATCTTTGCCACCATACGCCCCAGAGAGCGTATCGTTCGCACTACTTCCCACTATATTGTCGTCGTAAGCTGTACCTAAGATATTCAATCGTTCGACATTCTTGTAACTAACCCGATATGTGCCCGCCGTAATTTCTACCTTGTTTGTAGTGGGATTGAATGTCGTTGAAATACCCCCTGTAGCGAACCTGTAATCGACAGATAACAAATCGTCACCCTTACCCCCATCTACTGTTTGAATTGCTAAATCAGAGGGGGCAGTATTTGGGGATGTGGGGCTTAGATAGAAGGAATCATTGCCATCATCCCCAGAGAAGAAGTTATTCCCTGTTGAATACTCAGCCTTTAAGGTATCGTCACCAGCACCACCATTAAGGGTGTTATTGCTTGAAGAAGGGTGATAAAACTCTCCACCGCTCGAGGGGATAACATATCCAGAAAGGTCAAAGGAATCATTGCCATCGCCCCCAGAAAGTAAGTTATTCCCTGTTGAACCACGAGCATTCAAGGTATCGTCACCAGCGCCACCATTGAGGGTGTTATTGCCCTCTGAGCTAAAATTAGGCTCCCCTTTATAAGTTCTAATTCCAGAGGTGGAGAGAAAATCATTACCATCGCCCCCAAAGAGTAAGTTATTCCCGGATGGAGACTCAGCATTCAAGGTATCATTTCCAGCGCCACCATTGAGGGTGTTATTGCTTGAGGAGGGGTAATAGATGTATCCGCTCTCGCTGCTATAAACGTTAGAGGTGGAGAGAGAATCATTACCATCGCCCCCAAAGAGTAAGTTATTCCCGGATGTCGCCCCAGCATCCAAGGTATCATCACCAACCCCACCGTCAAGGGTATTATCCCCTGTTGAAAATTCAACATTTAAGAAATCGTTACCAGTACCACCAGCGAGGGAGTCATTGCCTGCACCACCAACGAGGGAGTGATTACCTGTGGAAGAGTCATTACCCGTACCGCCAGTGAGAATATCATTCCCCACACCACCAATGAGGGAGTCATTGCCCGCACCACCTCTGAGTATGTCGTTTCCACTTAAGCCGTTAATAATGTCATCGCCGTCTTGACCATTGATGACATCATCTGAGTTGTCAAAGCCGCTAACATTATTGTTGAGGTCGTTAAGAAAAGTGACTGTATTCAAGTTGAAGATAGTGCTTTGAGTGGAGTTAGCATTGAAGACATCAAAGCTATCTATAGTGCTAGTTTCTCCATCAAATAGGATATTGCCCAAGTCTATAGTGGCACCTGTAGATTTGCTGAGGTTATCCAAGTTTTCCAAAGCAAAGTTTTGCAGGATAACTGGGGCATCAAAAAACCTCGTTCTATAAGCATCCCCTGCAAAGCTGATTTCCAGATTGTTGCCTTTTTTGGTCAACAACAAATTTTGGGCTATGGCACCAGTGCCCTGGAATTCTAGGGTATCCACTTCGGCAATGACTGTCGCTGTTGGGTTTGTCCCTTTACCTACACCACCAAAATCGGTGATTATCGTAGTATTGTTGTTGTTGTAGTAATTGTAGTAGTAGTAGACGAATTTATCATTGCCACCTCCACCACTTAAGGTATCTTTGCCACCGTTAGGATATATGGTATCGTTGCCTGCAAGACCCTTAATCGTATCCGCATCATTATAAGTACCCTGTAGGGTATCATCACCGTTGGTTCCAATGATATCTGCCATAACTTTTACCTTTCTAAATCGTTTTTTTTTCAGTAACTTCAGTTATCAATTTGCAGATTGTGCTGTTTAAAGGCGCAAAAATTAACCGAAATCTACATACTTTATACGTCACCCTTGAAGAACAGTAAATTTATGGACAATTTCCCCGATTTCAAGGCTTTTACGTATACTTTTTTTAGAGTCTAAAACTATTTAAGTCTTAAGCACTGTACAAATTAATTAGCGTGTGAATTTTCTAAAACTAATCATTTCAGGTTTTTTATCATCCTTTTTGAGTAAAAATTATTCTTTTAAATACCAAAAAATTTAGCTTCAATACCTAAAATTCTTTCTTCATATTTTTTTGTCAGCGCCTAAGTCTTACTAGAAGATAAAAATAATCAACACTTGACTCTTAATCGGGAAAAAGATTTTGATGCCTTCCTTGTAGGCTATTATCCGTGGGTGTCTAGCTTGAAAATAGAGAACATCTCAAGAGCCTCAAAAGAACTACACAGTCAATATCATACTTAGATGTCTATACTTAAATACTCATCTTTGCATACTCTTCACATTACTTGCTGAAAAATCTATACACAAGTATTGAACTTTGTATATTCTTCATATTCTTCTGTATCTAAGCAATAAGAAAGTAGAACCTATTAGGTAAATATTTTTGGAAGTGATAAAAAATACATATTTTTATTTTTGAAGGCTATGATCGCCTGCGGTTTTTGCTAGCTACGCCTTGGTTAACTTATACTACGATGAGAGCGATCGCCTGCCGATATATATCCGTGCAAGAATCGCTATAGGTTATAAAAATTATCAACGCAGACATAAATCAACTTAACCAAGAATACTGCAAACCATCTGCACCCATGTCAAAAGTTGAGGAACAAAATCCAACATCTACTCTTTGTTAAAAGTAATTGTATTGATGAATCGAATGTGAGATGCCTTTTTGGGCATCTCACAACCTGTACTTAGAGTGATAGCAAAGTGCTAATCACGATTAAACAACCACAAAGTTGTTTTCGGTTAGTGTCACACCACCCAAAAGTTGTGCAAATTTTACCTGAGTAAATGTACCTACACTGCCATCAAGGTCAAAATACAGTCCACCTGTGCTGTTGTCATAGATAAATCGTTGATCGCTTGTCGTTGCAGATGTGCCAATGGTGAACTGACTTGTCTGAAGTGAGCCTGGTGATAACCCACCGCCAAAACCAGTAGCTGATACTTGAATCAGTTCATTAGTGGCGTTAAAGTCATAAATACTGTCAACACCATCGTTGTAAGTATTGAAAACAAAAGTATCAGTACCAGCCCCTCCAATTAGGCTATCATTAACGTTGCCACCTGTAAGGATGTCATTACCATCCCCTCCAGAGAGTAGATTCTTGCCTATTGAATCGTCAGCAAGTAAGGTATCGTTACCAGCACCACCGTTGAGGGTGTTATTGCCAGACGCAGCATAGTACCCGTAATCTACGAGGGAGCCAGAGATGGAGAGACAATCATTGCCATCGCCCCCATTGAATAGGTTATTGCCTGTTGCAAATTCAGCATACAAGTAATCGTTACCAGCGCCACCATTGAGGGTGTTATTGCCTGAACCGAAGCCGTAGTATTCACCAGAGGCATTCAAGGTATCATTGCCATCGCCACCATAGAGCAGATTATCGGCTGATGAATTGAAAACACTCAAGTTATCGTTACCTGCGTCACCATAGAGAATGCTATCGTCTCCGCCAGCAAACAAGACATCATTACCTGCACCGCCAATAATCGTATCATTGCCACCGCTTCCCCCAGAGAGAGAATCATTGCCATTAGTCCCTACTAGGTAGTCATCGTAAACTGTAGCTGTAATATTTAATCGTTCGATATTTTTGTAGCTAACCTGATTTGTACCAGCCGTAATTGTTCCTTGGTTAGCGGTGGCAGTGAAAGTGATTGCTTTAGTAGCATAACTGTAATTGACGAACAAGGTATCATCACCTGTCCCCCCATCTACCGTTTGAGTTACTAGGGAAGAGGGGATAGTCTCTGCGATACTCGGATATAAGGGAGCGCTCACAGATAACAAGTCATCGCCATTTCCTCCATTGAGGGTGTTTCTACCCACGACATCATAGGGAATAGTACGAAGATAATCATTGCCATCGCCCCCATTTAGTAGGTTATCGCCTGTTGAAGAGTTAGCCTCCAAAGTATCGTTACCAGCGCCACCGTTGAGGGTGTTATTGCCAGAAATATCAAAGCCGAAGTTGTCACTACCTAAAGTGGAGAGAGAATCATTACCATCGCCCCCATTTAGTAGGTTATTGCCTGTTGAAGAGTCAACAATCAATAGATCAGCACCAACGCCACCGTTGAGGGTGTTATTTCCCGCACCACCAACGAGAGTATCATTGCCAAAACCACCAGAAAGATTGTCATTGCCTCCCTTGCCATCTAATTTATCGTTGCCTTGTAAACCATTAATCAGGTCGTCATCCGTTGTCCCATAAAGGACATCATTACCGTTGGTGCCATTGATATTTGCCATAACTTTCTACCTACCTAAATCGATTTTTCAGTAACTTCAGCTATCAATTTGTTATTTTTGCCATCAAACAGTACAAATAACTCATCGAAGATTTGACGTTTTCGGTATACTTTCATCTCAATCTTGAGAAAAAGCAATTTTTCTTTCAAAATTCACTCTGTTGGCCAACTTGCAACTAGCACTTATCTAGCTATATAGAACACCGCTTGCAATGAAAAATTATGTTTTTATACATTTAAATGTATACATGAATACTTCAGTTTGGAAAAATGTTACATTTTTCGAGTTGACAGTCAAATTTCAAAGATGCTTGAAAGACTGATCCAAAAAATAGATATTTTCTTTTTTGATTGCTGCGATCGCCTGGGGCGGGCTAGGCCTACGTATGGCAATATCTTAATATGTGTGCCAAAAATCCAAACGCAGACATGATCCAACTTAACCAAGAACACTTGCAAATCATCCGCACCCATGCCGAAAGCACCTATCCAGATGAGTGCTGTGGTATAATTTTGGGCTATCTGGCTAATAAGGGCAAAACTGTGGTAGAAGTCATGCCAACAGAAAATGCTTGGAATACAGAAGCAGCTGCTGAGTTTCCAGGGGGACGCACAACAGAAAGTAAAAGACAGCAATATACGATCGCACCCGAAGTTATGTTAAAAACACAAAGGGAAGCACGCGATCGCTCACTGAACATTATCGGCATTTTTCACTCCCATCCAGATCATCCTGCTATACCCTCAGAATGCGATTGCCTATACGCTTGGCAGGGATACTCGTATATAATAGTTTCCGTCCAAAACGGCAAAGCTGGAGAACTCAAAAGTTGGAGCCTTGATGATACTCATCAGTTTCAAGCAGAGGAAATTGAAAATATAATTTAACGCTTTAGTTTAAAGACAGTCACTCAGAGTGGTTTTCGCTGCTATCACAAATGAAAATTCGTCTTTCCCACCCCTAATAAGATCCAGTTTTTCGATAGGATTAATATTCCGCTTTCCCACATCATAACTGCTATGCTCAATCCCAATCTGGACGAAATCCAGTTGACCAAAGACGATTACGAACGCTACTCCCGACACCTGATTTTACCGGAAGTAGGACTAGAAGGACAGAAGCGCCTGAAAGCCGCTAGTGTAATGTGTATCGGTACAGGTGGACTCGGTTCACCACTACTTTTATATTTGGCGGCGGCGGGTATTGGACGCATCGGGATTGTCGATTTCGATGTTGTCGATACTTCTAATTTACAACGCCAAGTAATTCACGGGACATCCTGGGTGGGTAAACCCAAGATTGAATCGGCAAAAAACCGCATTCACGAGATTAACCCCTATTGTCAGGTTGATTTATACGAAACTCGTTTGACTTCCGAAAACGCCCTGGATCTGATTCAACCTTACGATATCGTCGTGGATGGTACTGATAACTTCCCCACCAGATATCTAGTTAACGACGCCTGCGTATTGCTGAATAAGCCAAACGTCTACGGTTCAATTTTACGCTTTGAAGGGCAAGCTACTGTATTTAATTACGAAGGTGGCCCAAATTATCGTGACCTTTTCCCAGAACCACCACCACCAGGAATGGTTCCTTCTTGTGCAGAAGGCGGCGTATTGGGAATTTTGCCAGGAATTATTGGTTTAATCCAAGCAACCGAAGCTGTCAAAATTATTCTGGGACAAGGCAACACTCTTAGCGGACGATTGCTGCTATACAACGCCTTGGATATGAAATTTCGGGAGTTAAAACTGCGTCCTAACCCGATTCGCCCAGTGATTGAAAAGCTGATAGACTACGAAGAATTCTGCGGGATTCCACAAGCTAAGGCAGAGGAGGCAAAACAGCAGTTGGAAAGTCAAGAAATGACCGTCAAGGATTTGAAAGAGTTGCTGGATAGCGGTGCAAAGGATTTTGTATTGCTGGATGTCCGCAATCCCCATGAGTACGACATTGCCAAGATTCCGGGTTCAGTTTTGGTGCCCTTACCAGACATTGAAAATGGCAATGGTGTTGCTAAGGTGAAGGAAATATTAAACGGCCACCGCTTAATTGCTCATTGTAAGATGGGCGGGCGATCGGCAAAAGCCCTAGCTATTCTCAAGGAAGCCGGGATTGTCGGGACAAATGTTAAAGGCGGAATTACCGCTTGGAGTAAAGAAATCGATCCGTCAGTTCCGGAGTATTAAGAGAGGCAGGAGGCAGGGGGCAGGAGGCAGGAGGATGAGGGAGAAATAACTCATACCCGATGCCCAATGCCCAATGCCCAATTTCCATTTCGTTATGACTACCTTGAAATCTCATCTGAATATTTTATGGGTGCAAGTTTGGGTGTTGGCAGCGGTGCAGGGAGCAATTACCCTCTCGTGGTTAATTTATAATATCTATTTGCCGCAACTTCTGACTCAGTTTGGTTTTTCTGCGTCATTAGCAGTTGGTTTGGTGCTAGTCGAAAATGCTTTAGGTGCGGTGCTGGAACCAGTGATGGGTGGACTTTCAGACCAAGCTAGACGCTGGGTAGGAACTCGGTTTCCTTTTATCTCAGTAGGTATGATTCTGGCATCGGCTTTGTTTATTGCCATACCATGCGTTGTAAGTTTGATCCCGCCCACTACCGTGATGAAATCGCTCTTACCTATAGTATTGGTAGCTTGGGCATTGGCAATGACAATATTTCGCTCTCCAGTTATGTGCCTGTTGGGGATGTATTCGACACCAGCCCAGTTACCTTTAGCAGTAAGTTTTGTCACTTTAACAGGCGGTGTGATTGGGGCTTTTAGACCGATAAGCTACAAGTTTATTCTCAGCTTAGGCCCAGTTTATACCTTTGCGATCGGTTCTTTTGTGATGCTGGGGGCGGCGGCTGTGTTGCGCTTAGTCAATCCCCCAGAAGCACCAGTGGATAAACATCAAGCAGAAACAGTAAAGTTGCCCTTACAGAAATTGGTTTTGATTTTAGGAACTGGTTTCGGCGTTGCGTGGGGTATCCGATTTCTCATGGATGTCTTGGGAAAAGTGCTGAAAGCCCAACTGAATACTGATAATATTGATGTGCTGATGGTGTGGATTGGAATAGCGATCGCAATTGCCAGCATCCCAGCAGGAATCTTCGCGGTTAAAATTGGTAATAGTCAAGCAATGCTTTGTGGAATCTGTGCAATCATTCCTTCGTTATTGATAATGATATCTGTAGGGGCACAAATTCCGATAATTGTGTTGATAGTTGCAAGCTTTAGTTTAATTGTCAACGGAGCAATTCCTTTTGCTTTAGGGCAAGTACCCCAGCGATGGGCGGGATTAGGAATTGGGATGTATTTTGGTGGGTTTGCTTTAGCGATGAGTTTGTTTGGCGTTATATTTCCTCAACCGCAAGTAATAACACCTTTTGTTGGTGCGGTTGGGGGTGGATTAGCATTTTTCCTCGCTGGTGTTTGCATTGCGGTGAGTGGCATTTTTGAAACGCAAAGGAACGCAGAGGTTTAACGCATAGGCGTTTCGCCTTCCCGCAGGGTAGGTACGCAAAGTTATTCTCTGCGTACCTCTGTGGATGAAATCTGACTTTCTTAATTACGAATGATATCATGTCCGCCAAATTACCCATAATAAAAGAACCCCACCCCCAACCCCTCCCCGCTCTTCGGGAGGGGAGACAAAGCATAGCTTTGGCGGGGTGGGGTTCTTCGGGTTTAATAAGCAATCAAGCGGACATGATATGAGTTACAGGTTTAACTTGACTCAACAAATCGTGCAGTTTTTCGCCTTCAATGACCTCTGTTTCTAAGAGTTGAGTAGCGATCGCTTCTAGCAAGTCTCGATTCTGTCTGAGAATTTCTAGGGCTTGCTCGTGGGCTGTTTCCACGATTTCCTTGACTTCGATATCAATCGCTTTTGCCGTGTCTTCGCTCACCAATCTGCGAGGATTCGGCGCACCATTACCCAAAAATGCTGCTTGTTGTCCTTGTTGATAAGCTAATGGCCCTAAGACTTTGCTCATACCATAAGTTGTTACCATCCGTTCTGCCAAGTCAGTTGCTCGTTGCAAATCATTGGAAGCACCTGTGGTAATACTGTTAAATACAACCTCTTCGGCGGAACGTCCACCTAATAGAGTCGCAATCTGACCCCGCAGTTCATCTTCGTTCATCAAAAAGCGGTCTTCAGTTGGTAATTGCAGAGTGTAGCCCAAAGCTGCCATCCCACGAGGAATAATCGAAATCTTTTCTACACGACCGTTTCCGGTTGTCAGCGCCCCGACCATTGCGTGACCAACTTCATGGTATGCAACAATCTTTTTCTCAGTCTCGTTCATCACGCGACTCTTCTTCTCTAAACCGGCGACTACCCGCTCAATTGCTTCGGCAAAGTCTTCTTGAGCAACCCTTTCACGCAGATTGCGCGCTGCCAATAATGCGGCTTCGTTTACCAAGTTTGCCAAATCTGCGCCAGCAAAACCGGGGGTACGAGTAGCGATCGCTTTTAAATCTACATCATCTCCTAATTTTACCTTTTGAGCGTGAATCTTGAGAATTGCCTCACGACCAGATAAATCGGGACGGTCTACCAACACTTGGCGGTCAAAGCGACCTGGACGCAGCAATGCCGGGTCTAGGGTTTCCGGACGGTTAGTCGCTGCTAGTACAATCACCGTTGCATCCCCAGCTGCAAACCCATCCATCTCAGTTAGTAATTGGTTGAGGGTTTGTTCTCGCTCATCGTTACCACCGTAGAAGCCGTTACTGCTACGAGACTTACCAATCGCATCTAATTCATCAATGAATACAATACAGGGAGCTTGTTTTTTAGCCTGTTCAAACAAATCCCGGACTCTGGAAGAACCTACACCGACAAACAATTCTACAAACTCGGAACCAGAGATGCTGAAAAATGGAACTCCTGCTTCTCCTGCTACGGCTTTTGCTAACAGTGTCTTACCAGTACCTGGAGGGCCAACTAACAACACACCTTTGGGAATCCTAGCGCCAATTTGCGTAAACCGTGCCGGAGTCTTGAGGAAATCTACAATTTCTACTAACTCGGTTTTTGCTTCTTCTACCCCAGCCACATCTGCAAAGGTGATTTTAGCAGATTCGCCTTCAACGTAAACCTTAGCTTTGCTCTTACCAATGGAAAGCGCACCTTGAGGACCACCGCCACCACCACCACGAGCGAGAAAGAACTGCCAAATACCAATAAAAATCAGTGGTGGAATCACCCAACTTAAGAGGGTTGTAAACCAAGTATTTTTGGGTGGCGGTGTAGCAGCGAACTCAACTCCCTTTGCTTCTAGCAGTTTGGGTAACTCTAAATCAAAGATTGGTGTAGTTGCAAACACCTGGCCCGGTTCGGAATTTTCTGTTTTTAGTTGGTAAATAATCTGGTTCTGACCAACGGAAACACGGCTGACTTCCCCTTCCTGTACTTGATGAATAAATAGACTATACGGAACACCAGCAGGTCCAGAAGCAAATAAACCAGGCAAAAATAAATTTAATAGCAGGAATAGCCCTGATACTGCCAGTAAAATATTAGCAACGATCCGAAACCGAGGTGACTTGGGCTGTTCTTTAATTCCCATAAATGTTACCAATCCTTAAATAATGAAAACTAACTTGAAAATTGGGCATAGGGACAAGAGGCAAAGGGGCGGAGGGGAAAGACTTACTAGAACTTCCCCTCTGGTCTTTGCTCCTCTGCTTCCTCCTGTTCCTTATTTCCCTTAACGTTTTGAGAAACTTGATTAAAGACTGGTCAAGAATGCTGATATATTCGCCCAATCTGAGC
Organism: Nostoc sp. DedQUE09; assembly: GCF_034530915.1. Taxonomy (NCBI): domain Bacteria; kingdom Bacillati; phylum Cyanobacteriota; class Cyanophyceae; order Nostocales; family Nostocaceae; genus Nostoc; species Nostoc sp. DedQUE09. The sequence continues at coordinate 8,085 of NZ_JAVRCE010000097.1, read as the reverse complement.
AATGTCTACGACGGGCTATAAGGCTCATGATGCTCGTTAGCCCTTGCATCTCTCTTTGGGAGAAGACTCGCTAAGGTAAGGCAAAGTTGTTTAGCTTGTCTCGATCTTCAAGTATACTACTGTTTCTCATAATTTCTCCCATTTAGCAATGTTTGCAGCATTTTTTTACTTATTTATGTAACTAAACTTAACAATTTAATTAATCTTTGTGAACTAACGAGCAAATACGGTTTACCGTACTCAAAAAATATGTAGAGATTGGAAGGCGCAAATAGAAATCCCCCACGAAGAGTTATTTTGAAGCCTTGACGGAGTTTTCCTTGCTTCACTCCTGAATTCTTTTTCAATAATTTCACTTTGAATTTTGGAACTGCATTCTCTATATATGCGGTTCTGCTAGCCATTAATGTCCATCATTAGACCAGTGGGGGCGATCGCTAGATAATTTAATCACACCGTAAGAACGCCCAACCTGCCATAAAGTAGAATTTTCATAACTCGTTCGTGGCTGATTAATGCTAACTGTCGTTCCGTTAGCGTTTTTGATATTTAAGGTTCCTGACCAAGTAATTTCCCAATCAATTGCTAATCTTTGGGTATGACGAGAGGTAAGAACAGGTCGAAAAGCAATATTATAAGCAGACACCATTTCTTTAGCAGCTTGAACAGAACCAGCATTGGTGTAATGTAGCCAATTAATATCTACATTAGGCATCGGTGGAACATCTTTGGCAGCAATTTCATTATTGCTAATACGGAAAGCATAGTGCATTAAATAAGCTCGTTCTGAAGGGCGAAATACTGAAGATATACTAATATTAGCTCCGGCATTTTTTAAGGCTTGCTCAAAAGATTGTACTTTTTGACGGAAGGGAGAAGCTAAATCATCAATTAAGTCGCCGTCTGGGAAAAAATTAACCCAGGCTTTTCCACTCAGTCGTTGTCTTAATTTTTTAGCGTATTCAGTTATGTTGTCTAAAGCCAACTCAAAATCAATGCCAAGCTTGGTTTTTGTTGTATTAGAAAGCTGTTTAGCCAACTCGGCTCGAAAATTGATATCTCTTATTTTATAAGTTTCTGCTAGTCCTTTTGTACTGTTGGGGCCAAAGTCTCCATCAGCTACTAATGGCGGATTCAAACGACCGATCGCTGTTAAACTTTTTTGTAAGTCCTTGACCTCATTTACTCCAAAGTTAAGATAGCTTAATAATTTATTCCCGGCATCGGTGTAGATAGCAAAATAAATTGCAAAACCTTGCTCTATCGCTTTTTTATAAGTAGCAGTATCGACAATTCCTGTTACTGTTAAAGCATTACTAGTCTGATAATCACGAGTTGCTTGGGCTGTAATATTCCCAAAATCCCCATCCACGGCAGCAATAGGGAAGTCGTAATCTAAAAGAAATTTCTGCCAGGCAATTACAATTAGCCCTTCGGATTTTTTCTGGAGAGTCGGAAGTTGCAAAGCTTGAAGTTTAAAGCTCATAGTTTTTCTTGGATGAAACAATTGTTTTTAGCTAACTTTTCTGCCACTATTTGTTATATAATTTCAATTATGACCGCTGCCAAATTTGGTATCTCGTACTTCATTAGAGCAATGAAAGTTTAATAAACGCTGTCTTGCAAAACCCACCTTGAATTATAACATCCGCAGTTATGTTAGCTTTTTGCAGAAATCCTAAAAATAGGAAACACCGATCTCTTTAACTTTTCCCTTACAGATATTGGCGAACAGGGTTATAAACTGGAGGTTAGCCACAGCGAATTGCATAGACTAGCAAAAACCGCAAGTATTGCCCATACTGTTGTCAAAGATCCGTAAATTCTGATTTGGAATGAGATACTTGTGCGGTAGATAATAAAACCAAAGCGGCTATTCAAAAATCTCTGGCTAGAGATTAACTAAAATTGTATCAGTCTAGCGATCGCTCATCACCCTACATTTAGCGCATCTACCCTTTTGGTCTTTCTATGATATCTTACGGTCAGTCGCTACGCATAATACGTTAATTAAATTCATCCTATCAGGTGAGTCTAATGGGTGAGGTACAACAAACACAAAGTATTGTACCTTGAGGCTATAAATGGTTGTTTAGCACCCCAATTTCTAGGCTCAAAAATTAGGAAGTAGATAATGACTGTAAACCAAATTATCGGAGATTCAAAAAATCAGATTTTTGCAAACCTCGGTAAACATTTTTTTGCCTGGATGATGGCTGCAAATACCAGTAAATACGATAAAATTGTCAGCGATCGCAAACGTTCTCTTTTTGCTAATCTCCAAGGTAAAGTCTTAGAAATTGGCCCCGGAACAGGTTCTAACTTACCCTACTATCCTAAAGATATCCACTGGATAGGAATCGAGCCAAACCCAGATACGCATTCTTCCCTCCACAAACAAGCAGCAAAATTGGGTTTAAAGATCGACATCCGCATTGGTAGTGCTGAATGGTTAGATGCCGAAGATAACAGCATAGATACTGTTGTTAGTACATTCCTTTTATGCTCAGTGCCGAATATAGATTATACGTTACAGGCAATTTTAAGAGTACTGAAACCAGGTGGACGCTTTTTATTTATTGAAGATGTAGCTGCACCTCAAGGAAGTTTATTGCGACAAATACAAAACACAGTTAGTCCGATTTGGAAAGCAATGGGTGATGGTTGTCATCCAGATAAAGAAACTTGGATAGCATTAGGAAAGGCTGGTTTTAGTAGCATCAATTATGAGCGATTTGATGCACAATTACCAATTGTTACTCCTCATATTATCGGCATAGCGACAAAGTGAAATAACTTTTAGCAGTTGAGTTGCTAAATAAAAGTATGAATAAGCCCCCGGCTAAAGCCGTGGGGTTGGTGAGGTTTTCGCTCAGAGATTTTATGGATTCTCGCGCAGGAAAGTCGCAATATCATTTAGTTCCTGCTGATTGAGGCGAAATTCTCCAGCACCAATGATTCCTTCCACCTGCTTAGGATTACGTCCGCCAACGATCGCCGCAGTCACTGCCGGATTATTTAAAGTCCAAGCGATCGCAACTTCACCTGGGGAGTGATCGTGTTGTTTACCAATGTGTTGCAACACCTCAACTAGTTTCAGGTTACGAGATAGACGTGGCTCCTGAAATTCACTATTGTTTTTGCGCCAATCATTATCAGGGAAATTAGCAACCCGCTCAGGTGTAATCGCCCCTGTGAGCAAGCCAGATTGCATTGGTGAATATACAATCACACCTATATTATTTTCTTGAGAAAAAGGCAGAATTTCCTTTTCGACATCAGGCTTCACCAGTGAATAAGGCGGTTGCAATGAGGTAACTGGTGCAATCTCCTGGATACGTTTCAACTGTTCGACATTGAAATTGGAAACTCCGATATAACGAACCTTTCCCTCATCCTTGAGCTTGGCCAAAGTTGTCCAGCCTTCTTCGATTTCTGATTCAGGGTTGGGCCAATGGATTTGGTAGAGGTCGATGGTTTCAATTTCGAGTCGGCGCAGACTGGCCTCAACCTCCCGCCGCACAGAATCCGCTTTGAGACTGCGACCAATTTCGCCCTTTTCATCCCAGATCATTGAGCATTTCGTGAAAATGTAGGGGCGACTAGATCGACCTTTGAGTGCTTTAGCAACAACCTCTTCAGAATGCCCTAAACCATAAATAGCTGCGGTGTCAATCCAATTAACACCAAGGTCAAGAGCGCGATTGATCGCAGCGATCGATTCTTGGTCATCTTGCTCTCCCCAGCCAAAAGCCCATTCACCTCCACCAATCGCCCAAGCACCAAAGCCGATTGGGGTAATGTTAAGCTCCGAATTGCCAAGCTGTTTGGTTTGCATATCTACACTTCTGCAAGAATTTTTGAGTCAATTGCTACTTTAAGCTGCAAATATTTTCTCAACAGCTATCTCAGGTGTGAATTACTACTGGTGCAAACATGACAGGCAATCACTAGACTTTTTGTAAAAGTCGGGGTAAATTTTTATTTTTTAAACCTACACCCTAAACCTGCAACCCCACACCCTGTTTTTTGTAAATAATGCTGGAATAATAAGTGATATCATGTTCGCATAATTAGTTATGATTTCCACAGTCATTGCACCCCACCCCTTAATCCCCTCCCCGCAAGCGGGGAGGGGAGACGAAGCGTAGCTTTGGCGGGGTGGGGTTCTTAGGGTTTAATAAGTAATGAAGCGAACATGATATGATGGCGATCGCTTTCCACCTAGTCAAGTTGATATTGAAACACGGCTACGCCTATGCAGCAGTGAGACTCGCTACTTTACCTGATGATGGTTCTAGCGGTGGATTTTTTGATGAAAACGGTGTAGTTCCTTGGTAAAAAGTAGAAGGCATTGGGCACAGGTTATTCCCCTTGTCCCATCGCAAGTTACGTGCAACATCTTTTAGAGAGCATGATTACGAATTACTAAACCTACCGAATATTAACCTCTTGAAGGTAATTTACTCCTTGAAGATATTCAACCTTAGTAGCTGAGTTTTTAGGGAAGAATAAATTTGTTCTTTTTGCAGAAGCTATCTTTTGATTGTCAGCTAGCACGCGTTTTTTTTGAGTATACTCATTCAATTTGACTTGAGCTTGAGCATAAACTAGAGTATCTTGGGGAATATTTCTAAGAAATTTTACAGCCCGATCAAAATCACCTATAGATGCTTTTTTATAGGCTTTCTGTAAAAAGTAGGCTGCTCTGATCTGCCGCTTTCGATTATATTCAGCTAACTTGTCTTGAACTAAAGCACCCGCACGACTTTCTTGAGGAATTTGACGTAGATATTGTAAGGCGGCAGAAAAATCTTTTTCACCGGCTCTTTCGTAAGCTTTTGTTAATAAATTTTGCGTCTGTGCTTCAATGTTGAGCGATGCTTTCTGAACTATTTTATCTGTTTTAGATTGCCAATATAAAATCTTGGGAACTTTAGCAGCAGCATGAAGAACATCTGACCATCTGCTCTCCTGAAAAGCTAATTGTGCTATTTCGTATTGCTGTGCAGCTACTTGCCATTGCTCTTGCCATTCTTCAATTGTGGCTTGCGCTTCTGGATAAACATTGCTGTGGGAGGGAATTGATTTAGCGAGTGCGATCGCTTCTTCCAAATCTCCTGCTTGATATTCTTTTGTTGCTTTAAATAAAGTATCTGTTTCTGAGTATGCCGGTGCAGTATTAACTAAAGAATATACACCAAATCCCATCAATAAAGAATTAGCTGCTAGTCCTACCTTCATTCCCGTTAATAATGGGGATGATTTTCCAGATGCAGAATTTTTCGCTACTTCTAGGGAAAATTGAGAATCTTCCTCTAATGTTTCTGATGGCTGAGGTTCCCAGATTATTTGTTTAAGTACCCGCAGCACTTCACCCGCAGACTGAAACCGATCTTGGTAATTATAGCGGATCATCTGGCTGAGAACAGCAGCTAGATAATCGTTAACTGGCGTGTTTTGAGAACGCCAAAAAATTTCATTAGTAGAAGGATCGGTTTTTAATTGTAGTGGTTCTAGCCCTGTTAAAGCCTGGATAGCAATCATACCCAAAGCATAAATATCACTATTGGGCTGTGTTTGACCAATAAATTGTTCTGGCGGTATGTATCCCAATGAAGTGACGGGAATTCTATAGATAGGCAATTCTGCACCTATGCCAAAATCGATCGACTGGATTGAGCCAAAGTCAATCATAACTAACTTGCGATCGCTATCACGTCTGAGCAAGTTTTCCGGCTTGATATCGCAATGGATCACACCTTGAGAGTGGATAAATTCTAGAATACCTAAGACATCTATCAAAAATTCTACAACTTCGCTTTCACTCCACAGACACCCGAAATATTCGTCAATGGGCAATTCCGCAGTCAGCGCATGTCCTTCAATACACTCTTGTACTATATAAAATCGCTCGTTTTCTTCAAAGCAGGCGATGAATTCAGGAATTTGGTCATGGCTTCCCAGAAGCTTCAGGGTTTCAGTTTCAGTCAAAAACAGTAATCTCAGCATCTCCAAATAGCCGGATTCGGAACTGCTAACTTTAATCTGCTTAATAACGCATTTGGGGTTCTCTGGATAATCTACATCTACAGCAATGTATGTTTGCCCAAACACCCCTGCACCGAGGCTTTGGACAACTTGGTAACGCCCTTGTAGTAATTTACCGATTATGTGGTGGGTCATGACCTGGTTACTCAGTAAGTCCTTTTATTTAGTTTTTCTGACATTCCCTCGTGTTTCCGGAATACTTTAGAAATAAATAACCAGAATTTTGATACCTTAAATACAAGTTAATTTTTTTAAGTATTATTGCGTAGTAAAAATGTAATTTTTTAGCATTGCCAATACTTCGCAAAAAATTGGCGAAGTATTGGCAATGCTACATTCTGAACTGGGAAAGTGATGTTTATAATAGCTGCCTTGCAGAAAAAATGCCTTCAAATAGCTAGTATTACAGCAGCTTTCATATATTTGAACCACACCTGTCGCGTGGTCTATTTACCTGAAAATAGCTGTAATTCACGGCAAAAAGCTTACTAGAGATGAAACATAACAAGTTTGGCAGGCGTTGCGTGCGATCGCTATGTCCACCGCAGGCATCGCTAAAATTGATTGAGAATGAGCAAAAAGCTCAACCCTAGCTATTCGCTAACAGCACCGATCATAATAATCCCTCCAATTCTGCAAACTTACGCAAACGTGGTAAACATTGGCGTTGATAAAAACTGCTTAATGTCGGAATTGACAATCCAAATTCCTCAGATAAATCTTTCCAGCTAATTTCTGGGGGTAAGCGTTTGAGAATTAACACCTGACAATTCACATCTGGACGTCCTTTAATGTAAGTACCACACAGTTGCCCATCCGAATCTGTCTTTGCCCATATCTCCAAGTCTTCCAAAATCGGAGGTGCTTGGGGATTAGCCGGTAAGTTATCTACAGGGTCAATGGTTTCACTTGTTCCACCGGATGTAGACTGACGAATTCTCAAAGGGACTGTTGTGGCTTGTTCTCGGTTCTGGTTAAGGTAAAAGTCTTGTAGTCTCCGTTTTAGGTAAGCATTTAGCCAGGTGATCACACTGCCATAATTGGGATCGTAGATTTGACCTGTCAAACCTTCACAAACATTGCGACAGAAATACAACCAAGTTTGTTGTAGTGCGTCTTGATAGTAAGGAGTAGTTTCCCTCCAGAGTCTACTTGCTGTCAAGCGAATAATTTGCGTGAGCAGCTTCTGACGCTGAGGGCTTCCAGGTTGGTGTCCACAGGCTTCTGTAACTAAGCGGCGTAGCTGTTCATCGAATTGAACCATGACAATCTTGGCGAAGAAAGCAAGAATATCTTAGTATTGCGTATAACAACACCCGAAGAATTACCTTTCCTTAAGATACTGGATCTTTTTGAAAAAGAAGTGGACAACGGGCATAGGCTATTGGGAGATTTGAGGTTCTGAAGTAAATAGAACGTAGATTTGACACTCTCAGGGCTGAAGCTACGGAAATTATTTAAGACATCAACCGCCTTAATATTCTGGTTGCTTGGGTTCTCAAACTCACCACGTTTGCTCGTAGAGCTTAGTTATATACTCAATTTACCGCTCTTATCCCTACCCTATGAGTACATTCAGGGTAGCTACGATGTACACACAAGTTCTAAAAACCTAGCTTGATAAGACTTTTCTCTTTCTCGTTCTTTCTCGTTCCCAGTCTACTCTAAAAAATGATTATGAAACGACTATTTCGCAAGTATCACCGCACGATTGGCATCATAATTTGTATACCTTTAATGTTAACTGTATTAACGGGAATATTGACGACTATTGTTAGGGAATGGTCAATTAATACTGGGCTTTCTTCTAGTTTGCTGTTAAGAATTCATACAGGAGAAATCTTACATCTAGAAGCAATTTACCCAATCTTTAATGGATTAGGATTGATTGGTCTGCTGGTGACAGGAATAAGTATGTCTGGATTATTAAATCGGAAAAAACGGAGCGATCTCAATAACTAATATTAGCTGATTTGAGATTTGATATCATGTCCGGCTAATTAGTTATAATCCCCTTTCTCTATGCAGAAAGCC